>JBIOZN010000384.1:0-2759 GCA_044871175.1 Acidimicrobiales bacterium
GCGAAAAGTGACCCAACGCTCGGTCACGGGACCTCGACGGTCGTCGTCACCGCCACCAGCGAGGGGCGCCGGGGCGCCGAGCCGAACCCGAAGCGCACCGGCGGGTCCACCGGGGCGAGGCTGCCGAGGTCCTCGCCTTGCCACGACGCTCGCACGGCGACGAGCCGGTGGAGGTCGTGGGCGCCGTACCACTCCCGCCGCCCCGATCCGGCCGAGCCCCGAGTGCGCACGCCCGCCATCAGCCGGCGGGCGACGGGGTCGACGGCCGCCGCCCATGCCGGCATCTCGCCCAGCCGCCGGGGGACGAGGCGCATCAGCACGCCCAGGCCGTCGCGCCGGCCCACGGTGACGTCGGCGTGGAAGTCGCCGGCGGCGACCTCGAGCCGCGCTGGCGTCCGCGTCGCGGTGACGGGCACCACCGCGACCTCGTCGAAGGTGTAGGTGGCGGCGATGAACTCGGCCAGCGCGGCCGTGGGCGCCAGCAGGAGGCGGTGCCCGTCGGGCCGTTCCAGCATCACGTCGGCGAGGGCCCCGAAGGGCGAGGAGGGCCAGCGCCCCACCACCGCTCGGTAGCCCGAGGTGGTGCCGAAGCCGCCGATCTCACCTCGGAACCGGTAGCGCACGACTCCCAAGCTGCCCCCGGGCCTCGACTGGCGGCCCTGCGCAGCCCTGCGTACCCTCGCCCCGAAGGAGGTAGCGGTGAAGGCGATCTTCTTCCACCTCATGCCGTATCGGGACCTCCCGAGCGACTTCGAGCAGCGGTACGAGAGCATCTGGGTCACGCCGCCCAACGACGAGCTCTGCGACCCCGAGCGGGTCGCCGAGTACTACCAGTGGAACCTCGACGAGCTCGAACTGGCCGACCGGCTGGGCTTCGACGGGGTCGGGGTCAACGAGCACCACCAGAACGGCTACGGGTTCATGGCCTCGCCCAACCTGATGGCCGCCGCCCTGGCCCGGCGCACCCCCAACGGCAGCGCCATCTGCGTGCTCGGCAACACGCTCGCCCTGTACTCGCCGGCGACCCGGGTGGCCGAGGAGTTCGGCATGCTCGACGTGCTGAGCCAGGGGCGGCTGCTGGCCGGCTTCCCGGTGGGCACGTCCATGGACGTCAACTTCTGCTACGGCATCACGCCCACCGAGACCCGCCCGCGGTTCCGGGAAGCCGTCGACCTCATCCAGCAGGCGTGGACCCGCCCGGGCCCGTTCGCCTTCAACGGCCGGTTCAACCAGCTCCGCTACGTGAACCCCTGGCCCAAGCCACTGCAGAAGCCGCACCCGCCGGTGTGGCTGGCCGGCGGCGGCTCGGTCGAGACCTGGGAGCTGGCCGCCGAGCGGGACTTCACCTACAGCTACCTCAGCTTCTTCGGTTACCAGTTCGGCAAGAAGCTCATGGACGGCTTCTGGGAGACGATGGACCGCCTCGGCGTCGACGCCAACCCGTACCGGGCCGGCTTCGCCCAGCAGATCTGCGTGTCCGAGACCGACGAGCGGGCCGAGGAGGAGTACCTCGAGCACGTCATGTACTTCTTCAACAAGTGCCTCCACATCCCGCCGTGGTTCATGGAGGCGCCCGGCTACCGCACCCGGCGCTCGACGGAGTTCGCCATCAAGACGCTGCGCGCCGACCTCGTGGCCAAGACGGCCGTGGAGGAGAAGGACTGGAAGACGCTCGTCGAGCGCGGCTTCATCATCGCCGGCAGCCCGGCCACCGTGGCCGACCGCCTGATCGAGGCGGCCAAGGGGTTGCGGGTGGGCAACCTGCACGCCCTCCTGCAGATCGGCTCGATGCCCCATCACCTCACCGAGAAGAACCTCACGCTGTTCGCCGAGGAGGTGCTGCCCAAGATCCGCTCCCTGTGGGCCGACGAGGGCTGGGAGCACAAGTGGTGGCCGACCGGCGCGGCCGTCCGCACCCCGTGACCACCGTGCCGTCCCCGATGACGGCTGCGGCCGACGAGCGCCTCGTCGAGCTGCGCGACGGCACGATCCGCACGCGGGTCCTGGTCGCTGGGAACGGCGACCCCGTGCTGTTCCTGCACGGCATCGGCGGGCTCGCCTGGGACCCGCTGCTCGAGGCGCTCGCCGCCGAGCACACCGTGCACGCGCCCGAGCACCCGGGATCGGGCCAGTCGGTGGGGCTCGAAGCGCTGCCCGAGGTCTGGGACCTCGTCTTGTACTACGACGAGCTGCTCGACGCCCTCGGGCTCGACCGGGTGACCGTTGTGGGCCACTCCTTCGGTGCGATGGTGGCCGCCGAGCTGGCCGCCAACAGCCCGGGGCGGGTCAGCCGGCTCGTGCTCGTCGCGCCCATGGGGCTGTGGCGCGACGACGCCCCGGTCGGCGACATCGCCGGGATGTCACCCGGCGCGCTGGCGCAGCTCGTGCTGGCCGACCCCGACGGGCCGCTGCGAGCGGCCCTGGCGCCGCCGGCCGACGACCCGCAGGCCTTGTTCGAGGCGGCCCTGCGGATGGCCAGCATCCTGCAGTTCATCTGGCCGCTGCCCGACAAGGGGCTGGCCCGGCGCATCCACCGGGTGCGGGCGCCGACGCTGTTGGTGTGGGGGCGCGGGGACGGCCTGGTGCCGCCGGTGTACGCCGAGGAGTTCCGTGCCCGGCTGACGGGCGCGCCGACGGTGGAGGTCGCGCTGCTCGACGGCGCCGGCCATCTGCCCCAGTGGGAGCAGCCCGACGCCCTCCGCGCCGCCGTGCTCCCGTTCCTCGCCGGGCCCTGACATCGGGTTTGCACCCTCAGCGCC
>JBIOZN010000385.1:0-18970 GCA_044871175.1 Acidimicrobiales bacterium
CGGTCAACGGCTGCTGGTCTTCGACCAAGCGAGAACGCATACTCAGGACTTTCCGAATGCGGTCCGCGAAGTTCTCGGTAGGGGTTGAGACGACTCTCTTCATCGAGCCGACCAACAGGCTGGGGAGCCCAGACGTGGAGACTCGGTGTCTGTACTCACGGCTCGTCAGGCTCAGGGTACCGACGGACGCAGTGGACAGCTGCACTTCCTTCATCCCGGCCGAGACATGTTCAGCACGCTCGCGTCGCTCGAGGGCGCCGCACGCTTCATCGACCGAGGCCTCGCCGCCTGCGAGCGTCCAGTCACCTCCCGGCAGGTGACGCAGGCCGACGCCGCTTGGTGGGCGGCGCATAACAACTCCGCGCGGCTCGGCTCGTGACCCGCCCTACTTCGGCCCTTATCGAGCATCCCATAATCACGGCGCGCGAAAGCCGGTTCGAGTGCCCCGAAACGTCGGCTCTGGGCCACTCGATTCGCTGGTCGACGCCGACGCTTCTTCTGCTCGGTATCCGGGGAAGCTGCGCCTCGCTTGTCGCGGCGATCGGTGCAAGCGCCTCCTAGTGTCCATCCGGACACACCGGCCCCATCACCGTCGAGCGCCACCTCGACGGCCGATCTTCTCGGTCATGATCTGGATGCTGTCGGGCAGCGTGTGCGCGTACACCTTCATCAGCATGTCCGGGCTGTGGCCGAGGATGTCGGCGGCGGCACGCAACTCGCCGATGTTTGAAGCGCTCCGCACCATGTGCGTGGCTGCGGTATGCCGCAGACCATGCGAGCTGAGCCTTGGCAGGGCAGCCTGCCGGATGAGCCGCCCGAGCGTGTGGTCGAAGTTGCGAGGCACCACCGGTGCGCCGGCGCGCGTCGACAGGATCAAGTCTTTGTCCTGCCAGCGGGGCCCAGCCGCGAGGCGCTCCTCGAGCTGCCGCCGTCGATGAGCAACAAGCGCAGCCGTGGTGTCGGCATCGAGTCCGATCGTGCGCCGCGAACGCGCCGACTTCCCTTCCGTCCACGCCACGCCAGTGCGCACCCCGACCAGGCCCTCGTCAACCCGCAGCGTCCGAGCTTCGGGATCGAAGTCATCCCACTTCAACGCGAGCAACTCGCTGCGTCGCAGTCCGTAGAGCACGGCAAGGCGCATCGGCCCGCCCCAACGATGTTCCGCCACGACGGCCAGGAAGCGTGCGACTTCGTCCTCGTCCCACGCCTCGACCTCGCGTGCTCGCTCTGCCTTGGCGACGTGCTTGGGCATCGGTACGCGCGCGGCGGGACTTCGCCGCAGCAACCCCTCCTCCACCGCGTCCGCCAGCGCAGCGCGCAACACCGTGCGGCAGATCTGCACGCTGCGACGAGAGAACTGTCCACCGGCCGCCAACCGGTCGAGCCAGGACGCGATGTCCTCGCGATCCAGCCGGTCGAGCCGCACTGCGCCAAGGCCGGCGTCGATGTGCGTCGCCGCCCACTCGTACTGCTCGCGCCCCTTCTGGCTGACATCGGTGCGTGACGCCACCCACCGTCGGACGAGCCATCCGACCGTGCCTCGCTCGGTACCGCGACGCCCTTCTGGCTGAGGCCGCCGACCGCGCAGCGGCCTCAGCCGAGCGCCGACTGGCGAACGTGCCGAGCTGTCGTGGGCGGTGCTTGCCCGTCTCGGTATCGACGCCATCGACCCGCACAACCCAGCGTCCCCGCTGTTGGGGCACCAACGGATGACCGGTCGCCTTCCAGCCCACAAGCACGCCCCTTCCGCAGGCCCGACCTTCTGATACTTCTCTGATACGTCCGCCGGAGAAGCGACCCCTCAAGCCCGCAGGTGAGAGCATAACACCTGGTAGAGGGGGTGGGCGCGGAGGGACTCGAACCCCCGACCCCCTGCTTGTAAGGCAGGTGCTCTCACCAACTGAGCTACGCGCCCGGGCCGGCGCGCCAGCCTAGGTCTCGCCGGCTCGGCATCCGCGTGGCGTCCGGACGACCCCACTACCGTCGCCCGCGATGGCGGCGCGGCGCTCGGGTCAGGACGGCTCGGGTGACGAGCTGCTGCGGCGCTATCTCGACGAGATCGGACGTCACCGGCTGCTCGACGCCGGCGACGAGGCCCGCCTGGGCGCCGCCATCGCCGCCGGCCGGCGGGCCGAGCGCGAACTGGCCGACTCCCGCCCGGAGCGGCTGGCGCAGAAGCGGCGAGACGAGCTGGTCGCCCTGGTGGAGGCCGCCGCCGCTGCTCGGCGAACGTTCATCCAGGCCAACCTCCGGCTGGTGGTGTCCGTGGCCCGTCGGTACACGGGGTCGGGCATCCCCCTGCTCGATCTCATCCAGGAAGGCAACCTTGGCCTCATGCGCGCGGTCGAGAAGTTCGACCACACCAAAGGGTTCAAGTTCTCGACCTACTCCACGTGGTGGATCCGCCAGGCCATCGGACGGGCGCTGGCCGCCCAGGGGCGCACGATCCGCCTGCCCGCCCACGTGCGCGACGTGTTCGCGACAGTCGCCGCCAGTAGCGAGCGCCTGGCCGAGCACTTCGGGCGCCCACCCAGCGCCGCCGAGGTGGCGGCCGACACCGGCCTCACCGCCGAGCGGGTGGAGCTCGTCCGCCAGCACCGCCACGACCTGATCTCGCTGTCGACGCCCGTGATGAGCGACGGCGACGCCGAGCTGGGCGACACCTTGGCCGACGACAACGCCGTCGCTCCCGAGGAGGTGGTGGTGGCCCAGGCCGAACGCGATGCGCTGCGGGCCCGCCTCGACCATCTCCACCCGCGCGAGCGCTCGGTGCTCTGCCTGCGGTTCGGCCTCGACGCCGACGGCGCCACCGATCCCCACGGCCACACCCTGGCCGAGGTGGGCGCCACCTTCGCCCTCACCCGTGAGCGCATCCGCCAGATCGAAGCCAAGGCCTTGGGCAAGTTGCGCCATCCCAGCCTGGCTCGCGGCACCTCCGACTCGGCGCGCTGACCGACCCGGCGCCGTCGCACCGCGCCGGGCGGAGTGGCACCATCACCGACGACGAGGCACACGTTGCTCAACTGTCACCCGGGGGGGTCGTGGGACAGATCACCGAACTGGCCGAGCGGATGTGGGCGGGCGAGCTCGACGTGGTGCACGAGCACCATCCCGTCGCGGCGCGCTACCCGGACGCCGATGAGATCGCCGATGGCGTCCTCGTGTACATCAGCACCGCCTCGGCCAACACCGTCGACACCGGTGACGGCCTGGTGATGCTCGACACGGGCGCGCCCTATGACACCCTCGCACTGCACGAGCGTGTCCGGGCGTGGCGGCCGGAGGCGCGACTGGCGGCGGCGGTGTACTCCCACCACCACGTCGACCACGTGTTCGGCACCGGGCCGTTCGAGGCCGAGGCCGCCGACCATGGGCATCCCCGGCCCACGGTGTACGCCCACGCCGACCTGCCGCCCAACTTCGACCGCTACCTCAAGACCCTCGGGTGGAACCTGCGCATCAACCAGCGCCAGTTCGCCACGTTCGGGCGGGCCCGCTTCACCTGGCCCGACCGCTACCGCTACCCCGACGTCACCTTCGCCGAGCGCCTGACCTTCCGCCAGGGCGGCCTCACCTTCGAGCTCCACCACGACCGCGGCGAGACCGACGACGCCACGTGGACCTGGATCCCCGAGCTGAAGGTGCTCCATCCCGGTGACCTGTTCATCTACGCCGTGCCCAACGCCGGCAATCCCCAGAAGGTCCAGCGTTACGCCAGTGACTGGGCCGCCGGGCTACGCACCATGGCGGGCCTGGGCGCCGAGGTGCTGATCGCCGGTCACGGCCTCCCGATCCTCGGGGCCGACCGCATCCGCCAGGCGCTCACCGACACCGCCGAGCTGCTCGACTCGATCGAGGACCAGACGCTGGCGCTCATGAACACCGGCTGCACCCTCGACCGGGTGCTGCATGAGGTCGAGGGGCCCGCGCACCTGCGGGACAAGCCGTACCTGCAGCCGGTCTACGACCATCCCCAGTTCATCGTGCGCAACGTGTGGCGCCGCTACGGCGGCTGGCACGACGGTGAGCCCGACCACCTGCTGCCCGCGCCGCGCGCCGACCAGGCCCGGGCCTGGGTCGACCTGGCCGGCGGGATCGGCCCGGTGCTGGCCCGGTCCGAGGCGTTGCAGGCCCAGGGCGATCTCCGCCTCGCCTGCCATCTGGTGGAGGCGGCGGTGCTGGCGGCACCGGACTCGGCCGAGGTGCACGCCCGGCGGGCCGAGGTGTACGGGGCGTGGGCGGCGATGCAGACGTCGTCGATGGCACGGAACATCCTCAACCACGCGGCCGAGTCCAGTCGGGAAGGCCAGCGGGACCTGGCCGGCGACTTCTGACCGGGGCCGAACAACCCGGTTTGCACCCTGAACGCCCTCTATGGGCGCTGAGGGTGCAAACCCATGATGGGCGTGGTCAGCGGGAGCGGCGGGCGCGCCGGCCCCGCTCGTCGCGGGCGATCTGGCCGACGGCCGACAGCGCCGGGATGCCCGTCACCCCGCCGCCCCCGTGAGTGGCCGAACCGGCCTGGTACAGCCCGGCGATGGGCGTGCGGAAATCGGCGTAGCCGGGCGCGGGGCGCATGTGGAACAGCTGGTTGGGGCTCAGCTCGCCATGGAAGATGTTGCCGCCCACCAGCCCGTAGGTGTGCTCCATCTCGTGGGGGCCGATCACCTTACGGTGCCGCACGGAGTCCCGGAAACCGGGGGCGACCTCCTCGACCGTGTCGATCACGGTGTCGGCGTAGCGGTCGAGCTCGTCCTGGGCGGGACGCCCGGCCCACTCCTTGGGGACCCACTGGGTGAACATCGACACCACGTGGTGCCCCTCGGGCGCCAGCGTGGGGTCGAACACCGAGGGGATGCAGATGTCGGCGAAGGGCCGCCCCGCCGGCCGGCCGGCCACGGCGTCCTGGAACGCCTGCTCGACCTCGTCGAGCGAGCGGGCCAGCACGATGGTGCCACCGTGCACCTCGGGGTCGAAACCGGGCTTGGCGGTGAACTCGGGCAGGCGGTCGACGGCCAGGTTGATCTTCACCGTGCCCGAGCGCGTGTTCCACCGCTCGATGTCGGCGACGAAGTCGGCCGGCAGGTCACGCCGGTCGAGCATCTGGAGGAAGGCGAGCTTCGGGTGCACGGTCGTGACCACCAGCGGGGCCGACAGCTCCTCGCCGCCCTCGAGCACCACGCCCCCGACGCGCCCGTCGTCCACCAGGATGCGCTGCACCGCCGCTTCGGTGCGTACCTCACACCCGAAGCTGCGGGCGGCCGAGGCGATGGCCTGGGTCAGCCCGCCCATCCCGCCCCGGGGGAAGCCCCACGACCCGAGCGCGCCGTCGCCCACGTCGCCGACCTTGTGGTGCGCCATGACGAACGCCGTGCCCGGCGACCGCGGTCCGGCCCACGTGCCGATGACCCCCGACACCGAGAGCACGCCGAGCATCTCCGGTGACTCGAACACGTCCTCCAGCAGGTCGGCGATCGACATGGTGAACAGCCGGGTGACGTCGGCGACCCCCCGTACCGACAGCACCCTGCGCAGGCGCCACGCCAGCGCCATCTGGGCGCGCACGTCCCGGGGGCGGCGGCTGCCGACCGCCGGCGGCACCGCCGACAGCAGCGGCCCGAGCACGGCGGCGAGGTCGTGCAGCCAGGCGTCCCAGCGCTCGTAGGCATCGGCGTCCTTGTCGGAGAACCTGAGGATCTCGGCCCGGCGGCGAGCGGGGTCGTCGGGCAGCTGCAGGTAGCGGCCGTCGGGGTAGGGCACGAAGTACGGCCCCTGCGGGTACACCCGGTAGCCGTGGCGCTCGAGGTCGAGATCGCGCCGGATCGTCGGCGGCAACAGGCTCACCACGTAGGAGAGCATCGTGACCTTGTAGTGCGGGCCCCACGGCTGCTCGGTGACGGCGGCGCCGCCCACGATCGGGCGGCGTTCGAGCACGACGGTGCGCTTGCCCGACCGGGCCAGGTAGGCACCGGCGATCAGGCCGTTGTGGCCGCCGCCAATGACGATGGCGTCATACGCGTTGGCGGCCGGCATCGAAGCGACGCTACCGGGCCGGCTGCTCGGCCACGCTGCGGCCACCGGCGCGACCGTCGTGCGGGGCCACCAGCCCGCGCACCCGCTCGTCGCCATCGCGGTGGAGCGCCCGGCTGAGCACCACGAGGGCGCCGGCGGTCTCGTGCTGCAGGAGGGGGAGGTCGTCGGGCGCGAACCAGCGCGCCTCCTCGATCTCGGGCGAGCGCGGCCGCATCTCCGCCAGGTCGGCGCCCGCCGCCGGCCGGGCGGCGAAGACCACATCGACCCGGCGGGACGAGGGTTCCACCACCACCGTGGGCTCGCCCACCAGCTCGACGGCCAGGCCGACCTCCTCCCAGGCCTCCCGCCGGGCGGCGTCACGCACGTCCTCGCCCCGACCGAGCAGGCCGCCGGGCACGCCCCAGCGCTGGCGGTAGCTGTGGCGCACGAACAGCCGGGCGCCGTCGTCGCGCTCGATCAGGCACATCGCCCCCACCGAGTAGCCGGGGGCTATGCCGTGCACGATGGCCAGGCGCATCCGCCGGGGCAGGCGGCGGAACAGGCGCAGCAACCGGCGGTGCACCTGGTCGATCACGCCGGCACGATAGGAGCACCAGGAAGACTCGGCGCGAATCCCGCCAGATATGGCGGAAATCGCGCCGAGACATCCCGCCCACTCCAGCGGGCGGCGCTTCTGGCCGAAGGAGGGGCTCAGCCTCCTGCGTCGGACACTCAGCCGCCCCGCTCGGGCCCGACGTCCTCGATGCCGATGCGCACGATGACCCGGCGATCACGGACCATGGCGGCGCGGTAGTCGTCCCAATCCGGGTGCTCGCCCGAGACGCTGCGGTAGTACTCGACCAGACGCTCCATGGCCTCCGGCAAGCGCACGATGTGCGCCGTTCCCGTGATCACTCGCCACTCGCCGAAGAACGCGTCGTTCATGACGCACACCGTCACCGCCGGATCCCGCTCGATGTTCTTGGTCTTCATCGCCGTCTCACGCGTGGAGATCACGACGAAGCCGTCGGCGTCGGCCGAGACGGTGACGGGGGACAGTTGCGGTCGCCCGTTGTGGCGAGTCGTGGCGAGCACGGCCCGATGGTTCGAGCGGACGAAGGCGAGAGCGTCGGAGGCATCCACGGCTTCATCTTGTCCGCGCCGTCACGGCCGGCGCCCCCACTCACGCCGCCGACCGTCACCACCGCCGGCGCGCCACCAGCAGCTCCTCCAGCAGCGCGGGGGTGGCGGCGGCCACCGGCGTGCGCCGCGCCGCCGGGTCGCGCAGCACGAGGTCGCGCCCCCGCGCGTCGGCCACCGCCGCGCCCGCCTCCATGCACACCAGGGCCCCGCCCAGGTAGTCCCACACGCCGTGGGCGTCGGCTGAGCAGTCGAGGTAGCCGTCGAGCACGCCGGCGGCCACCGCGCACAGGTCGAGGGCCGCGGCCCCCAGGGCGCGGTACTGGTGCCAGCCGAGGTGCTCGGGCGGGTACCCCGACAGGCCGACGAGGGCGGGAGCCAGCGCCGCCGTGGTGCTGGGCCGCAGCCGCTCGCCGTCGCGGCGCGCTCCCCCGCCGCGGGTCGCCTCGAAGCGCACGCCGTGGGCCAGGTCGGCCACCACCGCGGCCACCGGGCCGTCGGCGTCGAGGGCACACAGCGACGCGGCGTACCAGGGCACGCCGTGGGCGGCGTTGGTGGAACCGTCGAGGGGGTCGACGACCACGAGGACGTCCCGTTGGGCGTGGTGGAGGCCCGACTCCTCGCTGAGGGCGCCCACCCCGGCGCGGTCGAGCAGGGCGACGGCGGCGGCGTCGGCCACGAGGTCGGCCCGGAACTGGCCGACCCGGCCCCCCGTCTCACCCCACATCGTGCGCTCGAGGCCGCCCAGTGCGCCGATGATGACGTCGGCCGTCTCGTGCAGGAGGTCGAGCACCCACCGCTCGTCGTGGGCGGCCACAGCGGCCGACCCTACCGAGCCGGTCTGGCAACCTGTGCGGGTCCCATCCACTCGCGGTCGACGAAGGAGGGGGAGCACGTGGCGCACATCGACGTGGCCGGGTTCATCGCCGATCTCAAGGACCACGCCGTCGACCACGCGTTCCACGTCCACGACGAGCGCCACTTCGTGGAGACCTACTCACTGCGCCAGGCCTGGGAGGTCGACCTGCATCCCGAGGAGGCCTGCGGCGGGCCCCTCGACCTCCACCTCGCCCTGGAGGTCGAGCCCCGCGCCCTGCTGGCCTTCGAGGACGCCATGGACCGGCTGCCGGACCCCGACGACGAGCCTCCCGACGGCTATCACTTCCCGCTGATGTTCAACTGGAGCCTGCCGCCGCTGCCCAACGGGCCCGACCTGCTGGTGCTGGCCACCGAACTGGCCGGCATCGGCGGCACCGAGCTCCCACTGGAGGTGTCGGCCACCGACAGCTTCCCCAGCCCCACCGACGCTCCCGAACGAACGTTGCTGATCGTCGCCCGCATCGAGGTCGACCTCGGCAAGATCGTGCTGGGCGAAGAGCAGGAGCTGCTGTGTGACACCCTGGACCGCTGTCTGGCGGTCAGCCGCTACCTCCTCGACCGCGCTCCCGTATGGCTCGGCGAGCCGTGACCCCGACCGTGACCGACCGTGACCCGACCCGGCCCGCCCAGGAGGCACCGTGAACGCGCGTGAGCTCGTCGAGATCCTGCGGGACTACCCCGATGAGACCGAGGTCGTCATCTCGATCGTCGCCCCGATGGACGACGACGGCGAGGTGAGCACCGACGACTACGACATCGACGGCGTGCTTCCGGTGGAGACCGACGACGGCGAGCAGTTGCTGCTGTTGGTGGGGGGCGAGCAGGACGACATCGAGCGCTTCCTCGATGCCCTCGAGGTCGGCCGGGACGAGGGCGCCCCGGGCTGACGGCTGTCGGGTCACCGCACTGCGGGCCCGCTCAGGCGACCGTCCGGCGGGGGAACAACACGGCCGCCGTGCCCGCCACCGCGGCGGCGAGGCCCACGCCGAAGCCGACGGCGACGGCCGCCCGGTCGAGGGCCTCGGGCAGGCCGGTGAGCAGGACGGCGTGGTCGACCACGGCCCGCCGGCGGGCGGCCCACACCACCAGGGCGACGCCCGCGCCGGCGAGGAAGGGGGCGGCCACCAGGGGCCGTGCTCGGGCGAGCCCGGCGGCCGTCGCGGCCGCCGCCAGCGCCACCGCCGGCAGGGCGACGACGAGCGGCCCGCCGCCGGCGGCGCCCGGCAGGGCCCGGGCCTCGGCCACCCCCACCACGACGGCGGCGCCGGCGGCGGCGATCACCAGGCCCAGACCCACCGATCGGAAGGCCCCGCTGGCGGCCAGCAGGGCGATGGTGGCGATCCCCGTGGCGGCGGCCAGGAGCGCCCACGGCCATGCGCTCGGCGCCGGCAGCCGGGTGAGCGTGCCCTGGGCGACGACGGCCACACCGTCGACCTCCAGGGGGATCTCCCACTGCGGCGGCGCCGGGCCCCCCATGGAGTGGATGCGGTGGTCGTGCCACACGTACCGGCCCGACTCCCCGACGGAGCGCCACTCCGGCGCGGCGCGGGCGTCGGCCCTGGGCGGGGGTGGGGTGGTGGGGCCGTAGCGGCTGGAGTTCAGCCAGCGGGCCGGGGAGCGCTGGTTCTCCTCGACCGTGCCGTCGGGGTCGACGCGCAGGTAGGGCTCGCCCTCGTAGCCGGGCACGGCGACGCTGCGCCCGGCGTCGACCCGGAGCCGCAGGAAGGCGTCCCCGCCGACCACGTCCAGCCGTATGCCCGAGGTCGGCGGCACGAGCGCCACCACCCGGGAACGGTCGTTGGTGGGGCGGGCAGGATCGGCCGCCGCCGGGGCCGGACGGGTGAGCCCGGCGGCCAGCACCACCAGCGGGCCGGCCGCCAGCGCGTACGCCACCAACCGGGCCAGCCGCACCGGTGCATGGTCGGTTCGGCGCCACCACCGGTTCCGGTCTCGTTCCGGCAGGAGATCGCGATCACCGGTCCTGCTCAGGGGCGTGCCGCTTCTGCCAGAACGGGCGGAGCCAGGCGTCGCCGCTGACGGCTCCGCCGGGTGGCCACCCGCACCCTCAACCGGGGCGGCCCGCGACCAGGTCGCCCAGGCGGCGGAACCGGGGATCCCAGCGGGCGTCGAAGGCGTGTGTGCGCGCGGCGGCCCGCTGGCGGCGGTCGGGGCGGTGCCCGTAGAAGCGTCGGTCCCACCACGACCCGGGTCGGGCCAGCCGCAGGGCGCCGACGTAGGCGACCGGGGCCAGGAAGATGGCCACCAACGCCAGCCGGTACTTCCCCTTGAGCACGCACGCGACGGCCGCCACCAGGCCGGCGAGCACGGTGACGATGGCGACGGTGCGGGCGCCCGCCTCGGCCGGGCCCACGTCGTCGACCTCGAAGGGGCTGAAGCCCACCAGCAGGAACCCCAGGCAGGCGGTGACGAGGGCGACGACCTGCACGGAGACCTCGCCCTCCTCCTGCCAGTACACGTCGTCGAGATGCAGGATGAGGGCGAACTCGTCGAGGACGAGGGCCGCCCCGACCCCGATGGCCACGGCGGCGATCTCCCGCCAGGGCGCCAAGGGTGTCGCCCCCACCGCCATGCCGGCGCCGACCAGGAGCAGGACGAGGCCGGGGACCGAGTGGTGCAGATGGAACCCGCCCGACGTGACGTCGTGGAACGGGCCCCGGCCGGCCCGGATGAGGCGGGTGATCGTGCGCGCCGCCAGGAACGTCACCACGAAGGCGAGGAAGCACAGCAGGAGCGGGAGCTTCCCCGGCTCGACGATGTTGCGCTCCCACCAGCCCACGCCCGCATCGTGCCACCGCGACCGTCACGGGTTGGCGGCGAGGAACCCGGAGGCGGCGAACAGGGCCAGGTGCAACCCGCCCTGCAGGAGCGTCGCCCGGCCCGGCACCACGGTGAGCACGCCCACCACGGCGGTGAGCGCCAGCAAGATCATTCGGGTGGCCCCGAGGCCCAGGACGAGTGGCCCACGACCGCCTGGGGGAGCCCGGCGTCGGCCACTGCTCGCTCGATGGACGGCGACTCGACCTTGGCCACGCCCACCACACCCACGAGGGCGACGGCCAGCAGGCCGAAGCTGGTCCACGCCGCTCGCGCCGAGGGTGTCGGGGCGTGCTCCTCGTCGTCGTCGCCGGCGGCGCCCTGGTCGGGGGCGACGGCTAGGAAGGAGCTGCGGAGGCGCACCGTCTGGGTCAGCACGAACAGGCCGTAGAGGGCGAGTGAGGCCACGGCGGCGAAGGCGAGCTGAGCGGCGGGTCGACCGCCGGGACGGAGGGCGTCGGGGGCGGGGACGGACAACAGCTAGGCGGGCGCTTGCGGGCGTTCCCGGCCCCGCAGGTCTTGCGGGCCCCGCGCGTCTTGCGGGCCCCGCGGGTCTTGCGGGCCCCGCGGGGCTTGCCCGCCCCCATGGCCCCGCCGGGGCCAGGCGCCGGCCAACTCCCGCCCGCCGAGCACGACGAAGAACTGGGCGACGGCGACACCGGCCACGGTGGCGGCGCCGGCGGTGTCGGCGTGGTAGCTGACGACCAGCCCCACGACGACCGCCAGGCAGCCGAGGGCGGCCGCCGTCGCCATGGCCCCGGGCAGGCGGCGGCACACCAGGGTGGCGGTGGCAGGTGGGGCGACCAACAGGCCGAACACGAGCAACGTCCCGACGGCCCGGAACGAGGCGACCACGGCCAGGGCCAACAGCGCCAGCATGGCCAGGTGCGCGACACCGGGGCGCATCCCCAGGGCGGCCGCCTTCTCGGCGTTGAACGACAGGGCGAGGAAGGGCCGGTAGCCGACGAGCACGCCTACCGCCGTCAGCGCCAGCACACCCGCCTGGAGCCACAGTTGCGGCGCTCGCACGCCGAGGACATCGCCGAACAAGAAGGCCGTGAGGTCGCCGGCGTAGGAGTCCGAGCGGCTGATGATGATGACCCCGAGGGCCAGCATGCCGACGAACAGCAGGCCGATGCCGGTGTCGGCGGGCAGCCGCGTGGCGCGGTGCACGAGGCTGATGCCCAGCACCATGACGGCGGCGCTCACGAGGGCGCCGACGACGAGGTTGACGTCCCAGAGGAAGGCGACGGCGATCCCCGGTAGCACGCCGTGGGCGAGGGCGTCGGCGAAGAACGCCAGGCCCCGCACCACCACCCACGTGCCGATGAGCGACGTCGTGACCGCCGCCAGCAGCCCGGCGAGCAGGGCCCGGCGCGTGAGGTCGGAGGCGAAGGCGTCGGTGACGAAGCGGAGCACGCCGGATCAGGCCTGCACCAGGGCCCCGGTGATGCGCTGGGCGTCGGTGCGCAGGAGCCCGAGGTAGGTGTCGGCCCCCGACCCCGGCTCGCCCAGCGACTCGGTGTACAACTCGATGACGGCGACGGGGGCGGGGGCGCCCACCTCGTCGGCCAGCGCCTCGGCCAAGGCGGTGGGTCGGGTCGTCTCGGCGAAGATGGCGGGCACGTGGCGAGCCGCGATCAGGTGGGCGAGGTCCTCCAGCCCGGCCGGCGAGGCCCCGGCCGCGGTCGACAGCGAGGGGACGACGGCACCGAGCACCTCGAACCCGTAGCGATCGGCGAAGTAGGCGAACACGTCGTGGTTGGTGACCAGCACCCGCCGGTCGGGGGGCACGCCGGCCACCATCGCCCGGATGTCACCGTCGAGCGCCCGGAGCTGGGCGGCGTAGCTCGCCGCCCGGCTGGTGACGCCCGGGTCCATGCCGTCGATGCCGGCGAGGGTGGCGCCGAGGGCGTCGACGGCGGATGCCATCCGCACCGGGTCGGTCCAGACATGAGGGTCATTCGGGGCCAGCAGGTCCACGTGATCGGCCACCGCGAACACGGGAGTGCCGTCGTGGCGCGCGGCGTCGATGACGCGCCCCAGCGCCTGCTCGAAGCCGCCTCCCTGCACGACGAGGAGGTCGGCGGCGGCCATGGCTTCGGCCTGGCGCGTCGAGGCCGAGAACTCGTGGGGATCGGCGCCCACCGGCATGAGCACCTGGACCTCGGCGGCGTCTCCCACCACTTGGCGCACGACGTCCCCCAGGATCGTCGTGGTGACGACGACGTCGGGCCGGTCGCCATCGCCGCCGCCCCCGCCGCTGGTTCCCCCGGCGGAGCTCGCGCAGGCGGACACCGTCAGCACCGAACCGAGAACCAAAGTGAGAACAACTCTCACAACCGCTACGGTAGGGGCGGGATGGCCGACGCGCAACCAGCATCGCCCCCGCCCCCGGCTATCCGGATGCGGAACGTGGAGGTGGCGCGCGGTGGCCGGGTGGCGGTGCGGATCGACCACCTGGATGTCCCCGCGGGAGCGGTCACCGCCCTGGTCGGCCCCAACGGGTCGGGCAAGTCGACGCTGCTGCACGCGGTCGCCGGTTTGTTGGCGACCACCGGCCGCCTGGAGGTGCTCGGCCGACCGCCCGGCGACGCCCGCCGGCGCGTGGCCTATGTGCTGCAGACCACCGCGGTGGCCGAGCACTTGCCCATGACGGTGGGCGACGTCGTCGCCATGGGCCGGTACGCGGCGCGAGGCCCGTTCCGCCGGTTCAGGCCCGACGATCGCGACGCCGTGCAGCGTGCCCTGGCCGCGGTCGAGCTCGAGGGGCTGGCCGGGCTCCACCTCCACGACCTGTCCGGGGGGCAGCGCCAGCGTGCCGTGGTGGCCCAGGGCCTGGCCCAGGAGGCTGACGTGCTGCTGCTGGACGAACCCCTCGCCGGACTCGACCTGGCCTCGGCGGCGCGCATCCAGGCGGTCGTGGCCGAGCAGCGGGCGCGTGGGCGCACCGTCGTGGTGGCCACCCACGACCTGGCCGACGCCACCGCCGCCGACCAGGTCGTCCTGCTCGCCGGGCGGGTCGTCGCCGCCGGGCCTCCGGCGACCGCGCTCACGGGCGCCACCCTTGCGGCCGCCTACGGCGACCGGCTCGTCCGGCTGCAGGGCGGCATCGTCGTCGTCGACGACGCGAGCCACCACCACGGCACCTGACCTTCGGCGGCCGGGCGGGTTTAGCGCGACCCACCCGCGCGGCGGTCATCATGGCGGCATGCTCGACCATCTCTCCATCCAGTGCGCCGACGTGGGCGCCAGCGCCGCCTTCTACGACACGGTGCTCGCGCCCCTGGGCGGGCGGCGGGTCATGGACTTCGGTGACGTGATCGGCTTTGGCGTGCCGCCCATGCCCGATTTCTGGATCGGGCCGCGCGCGACGGGCGAGGGGTTCCGAGAGTGTCACATCGCCTTCGCCGCCGCCGACCGGGCGCAGGTCGACGCCTTCTTCGCCGCCGCCACCGCCGCCGGCGCCGAGGTCCTGCACGAGCCCCGCCTGTTTCCCGAGTACCACCCCGCGTACTACGGCGCCTTCGTCCGCGATCCCGACGGCAACAACGTCGAGGCGGTGTGCCACCGACCTGAGTGACGGCCGATTGGACGGTGCCCTCAGGCGGCCGGCGCCCGCACCCGGCGCCCCGCCTTCCACACGGCCGCCACCGACGCGAGGGCGAGGGGGTCGCGCCCGGGGTCACCGGCGACGGCGAGGATGTCGGCGACCGAGCCGGGCACCAGGCGCCCCCTGCGGCCGTCGACCCCGCAGGCGCGAGCGGCGGTGGACGTGAGGGCGCGCAACCCCTCGGTGGCGGTCATCCCCGCCTCCTGGAGGTCGGCCAAGGCGTGGACGATGACGTCGTGGGGCTTGGCGTCGCCGATGCCGGCATCGGTGCCCACCACCAGGGTTGCCCCCAGTTCGCGCAGGCGCCGCCGAGTGGCGCGGGCCGGCGCCTCGTTGGCGGCCAGCAGCGGGGGCAGCGGTGAGCCGGGGAGCCGTCCCAGCGTCAGCGACACCACCACCGCCGAGGCGGCCAGACGTTCGAGAACGGCGCCGGTGGGCTCGATGCGTCCCTCGGCGTTGATGAACGAGCAGTGCTCGATCGAGTCGACCCCGGCGTCGAGCGACCGCTCGACCCCGGCCAGACCGTGACAGTGCGAGGCCACGGGCAGGCCGGCAGCGTGGGCCTCGTCGACGATGGTGCGCAGGTCTTCGAGCGAGAACTGCGGCTTCCACATCGGGAACGTGGGTGTGTTGAAGCCTCCGGTGGCCATCACCTTGACGACGTCACAGCCTCGCGCCGCCCGCTCGCGCACCGCCGCCCGGAGGCTGGCCTCGCCGTCACAGCCGCCGCCGAGGTACCAGCAGTGCCCCTCGAGACGGGTGATGGGCGGGCCGGCGGCCAGGATGGTGGGCAACGTGTCGTCGTCACGAAGCGGCAGGGTCACCCAGCCGCGATCGCCGAGGTCGCGCAGCGTCGTGACTCCGCCGGCCAGCGCTCGGCGGGCGGCCGCACGGGCGCGGACGGTGAGGGCCTCGTCGTCCACGCCCGTAACCTGCTCTTCGAGCGTCCCTCGACCGTTGAAGCACAGGTGCTGGTGACAGTCGACCAGTCCGGGCAGCAGGGTGGCGTCGTCGCCGAGGTCGACCACCGGCAGGTCTTTGGGAAGGTCGCCGGGCAGGGCGGCACCGGCGGCGACGACGGACGAGCCCTCGACGATGACGGTGGGCGGCCTGAGCCACCGCTCGCCGTCGAACAGGCGCCCGGCCCGGACGGCGAACCGTCCCTCGGGATCGGCAGGGGCCGCCGGCGTCACGCGGCCGTCGCTTGGGAGGCCCCGGCGATAAAGGCGGCGACGCCGGTGGGCGACGACAGGGTGTGCCACATGGCGACGGGATCGTCGAACAGGTTGACGTACCGGTCGGCGACCTCGGGCTGGCGGGCGGCGGCGACCAGCAGTTCGACGGCGTGGGGTGGAGGCGGCTGCAAGAAGGCGTTGGTGGACGCCGTCACCGGCCCAGCGTAGGCCCACATGGCGTCCTCCAGCCGCCGTCCGAAGGCGGTGTCGAACGGGCCGCCGGCGGCGATGTGCTCGGCCGCCACCCAGGCCGAGTGCGACCCGAGGTTGGCGCCCTGGGCCGTGATCGGGTCATTGGTGATCCAGGCGTCGCCGATGGCCACGGCCAGCCGGCCCGAGGGCAGGAGGTGCCACGCCCTGCGCACCGCGGGCGTGAGCGCGACCTGGGCCCAGTCGCGGGGGCCGGCCAGGGCGAAGGCCGTCGGGTCGATGCGAGCCGCGACCGCCGGCGCGTAGGTCTGCAGCCGCTCCACCAACGTGGGCAAGAAGTGCTCGTCGGTAGGTGGCAGCGTGGCGACCGGCTCGAGCGGACCTCCGGGAACCGCCTCGACCAGGATGTTGGTGCCGAGCCCGTCGCGCGTGCGCATGGTCACCTGGACGATCTCGCCTACGCCCGGGGCGAGGTTGAGGCTCGCCGCCCGTCGGGGAGGCCGGGCCAACCCGTGGAACAGGCCGGCGAAGACGAGCCGCTGAGGCGCCCGGTAGGGCGACCGCTGCGGGTCGACGGGGAAGAGCGTGCTCATCGACCGCCGCCCGACGGCCACGACGACGAGGCGGTGGCGGTGGGCTCGCCGGGCGACGTCGGCGGCCTCGAGGCGGGGCGCGAACACGACGGCACCGCCCCGGCGGGCGTACTCCTCCAGCAGGCGGGACAGGAGCACGCGGAAGTCGGTGGCCTGCATCGGCTGGCGCAGCCGCCCCTCGTAGGCGAGTGAGAGGGGAGGCCCGACGCTCACCTGGACGCGGTCCATGCCGTCCTCTGGCCCCGACCAGTAGTCGACCCCCAGGGCACGCTCGCGGGCGAGCGTGTGGGGGAAGCGCCCGACCGTGTTGGGCAGGCGGCTGGCGCGCCGCTCTTCGGGCGTGGCCTCGGCGTACACCGTGGTGCTGACGCCCAGCTGTTGCAGCCGCAAGGCCAGGGTCAGTCCCGAGTAGCCGGAACCGATGATGCCGACGTCGCTCATCGCACGCGCCCCAATGTAGTCCCTTTAGGACTATACTCATACTCCCGACCGGACTATGAGTCAAGTACGCTCGCCGGCATGGGACAGTCGCGCACCCCGAAGGACGACGACACGACTCGCCCCACCGAGCTGACCCCGACGTCGTATGCCCTTCTCGGCCTACTGAACCTGCGCTCGTGGACCACCTACGAGCTGGCCCAGCAGATGGACCGCACGCTCAACCGCTTCTGGCCCCGAGCGCGGTCCAAGGTGTACGAGGAGCCTCGCAAGCTCGTCGCCCACGGTCTGGCCCGGGCCGCACGGGGCACTGTCGGACGCCGCCCGCGCACCGTCTACTCGATCACCGCCAAGGGCCGGCGGGGCCTGGCGGCATGGTTGGCCGAGCCCGCCACGGGCCCCGTGCTGGAGTCCGAGCACCTGTTGAAGGTGTTCTTCGCCGATGCCGGCTCCACCGCCGACGTGCTCCAGACGCTGCACGACCTCCGGGCGTGGGTTCACGAGCGCACGCTGGTCGACATCGCGGTGGGTCGCGCCTACCTCGAGGGCCATGCTCCCTTTCCCGAGCGCACGGCCATCAACACCGTGGTCGGCCGGCTCCTGAACGACGTCCTGGAGGCGTTGGACACGTGGGCCGAGTGGGCGACAGCCACCGTGACGTCGTGGCCCGAGCGGCCCGGCGAGGCCCGGCCTGACAGCGAGGCCCTGGCCGCCACGGTGCGGCGCGCCGAGCGGCGCGCGGCCCGGTGGCGACGGGCGCGATGACCGCGAGCTACCGTCGCACCCGTGGGCGATGATGGCGGTGCGCGGCGGGCGGCGGCGGGCCTGCACCGCACCATTCCTGCCCTGCCCGTGCGTGACGTCGCTGCCGCCGTCGTTCACTACGGCGAGCGCTTCGGGTTCGAGGTCGCCCATCACGACGACGGCTTTGCCGTGCTGACCCGTGACGACGCCGTCATCCACCTCTGGCAGGCCGACGACGACAGCTGGCGGTCGCGCCCCAACCTGGTCGAACGGCCGGTGAAGTCGGGCGCGGAGTCCTTCCTGGCGGGCACGGCCAGCTGCCGGATCGAGGTGGCCGACGTCGATGCCCTCTACGCCGAGCTGGCGGCCGCCGACGTGCTGCACCCCGTGGCGCGCAAGGGCGTGGAAGCCACCGACTTCGGTACCCGCGAGTTCGGCACGCTGGACCTGGACGGGAACCTCCTGGGCTTCTTCCACTGGGTCCGCTGACCCGGCCGCCGCCGTCGCTCGCCTATCCCCCCTCGCCCGCCCGTCCGCTCGCTGCCCGCCGGGCCCCTCCGGCCCCACCCGACTCTCGGCGCGAAATCCGCCATATATGGCGGAAATCGCGCCGAGACGCCCGTGAGGGCGAACCGTGTGACACCCCTGGCGCATGATGGCGGCATGGACCAAGGACGGATCGACAGCATCGGACGGAGCCAGCACGGGCTGATCACCCGGGCGCAAGCGCTCGGGGCGGGGATGAGCGACCGCACGTGGTGCCGAAGGCTGGCCACCGGGCAGTGGCGCGAGGTGCATCCGGGAGTGGCGGCCCTTCCCGGGGCGGTCGCCGGCACGGCTCTGCGGGTGAGGGCGGCCACCTTGGCGGCCGGCGAGGCCGCCCTCGCCTCACACGTTGCCGCGGCGTGGACCTGGGTAAGCGAGCCCGAGCCCACAGTGATCGACGTGACCGTGGCCGGGCGGGGCCGGTCGCCCACGCTCGTGGGAGTTCGCGTGCACCGCCCGACACTGGAGGCCGATCTCCACCCGAGCTGCCGGCTGGGCATCCCGGTCACCAGTCCGCTGCGGGCGCTCGTCGACCTCGGCGCCACAGAGGGGCCCGCAGCGGTCGAGCGCTTCCTGGAGCGGGCGCTGGTCGCGCGCCTGTTCACGATGGCCGCCGCCCGCGCCACCCTCGATCGCCATGCCCGCCCGGGCCGTCCGGAGCCGGGCCACTGCGCCGGGTGCTCGACGCCTGGTCGCTCGGCGACCGGCCGCCCGACAGCGTGCTCGAGGTGCGCATGGCGGACCTGTTGCGCCGGCACGGCCTACCGCTGGCCCAGTTCCAGCGC
>JBIOZN010000386.1:0-13532 GCA_044871175.1 Acidimicrobiales bacterium
CCGCGCCGAGAGTCGAGAGGGCCGGCGGGACCGCCAGCGAGAGCGCTAGGCCGTGGCGGCGGCGAGGGCGGTGGTGCCCACGAAAGCCAGCGTGGCCTCAGGGGTGAGCGGGTGGAACGGACCGCCCCGGACGTCCCGGTAGGCGCGCTCGAGGCGCGACGTCCGGAAGAAGGCGGCCCCGCCCACCACCTCCAGGGCGAGGTCGACCACGGCCTTGGCCTCGAGGACGGCATGGCGCTTGGCCGTCATGAGTGTCGCCAGCGTGGCGTCGTCGGCGGCGGGGTCGTCACCGACCTCCTCGACGGCGCCGCGCAGTCCCCACCACGCCACCCGCCGGCGAGCCGCCATCTCGCCCAGCTGCCGCACGGCCGCCGGGCCGGCGTCAGGCCGCGCCCCCACGACGCGTAGGGCCTCGTCGTAGGCGCCGTCGGCCACGCCGAGATACACCGCGCCCACGACCGGCGCGAAGTGGACGGCCGCCACCAGGAGCGGCCCGGCCAGGGTGCCGTACGGCCGCCGCCCCATGATCTTGTCGGCTGGCACGAACACGTCCTCGAACAGCACGTCGTGGCTGGCGGTGCCGCGCATGCCCAGGGTGTCCCACGTCTCGATGATCGACACGCCGGGGCTCGCCAGGGACACGCCGGCATGGAGGACGACGGCATCCGGCCCCGGTTCGCCCAGCACGGCCGACGTCGAGAGCACGGTCGCCACCGGCGCCTGGGAGCAGAACGACTTGCGTCCCGTGAACCGGAAGCCACCCTCCACCTCGACCGCGACCGTCGTCGGGCTCACCCAGTCCGACCCGCCGCTGGTGGCCATGATCACGCCGTTCTCGGCCACGCGCCGCAGCGTCGCCTCGGCGTCGGCCGCCCCTCGCCGGCGCCTCCAGCACTGCACCAGCGTGAGGTACAGGTGCATGGCCGCGGCCAGCGCCGCCGAACCGGAGTGGCGGGCCAACTCCCGCTCGGCCGCCATGACCTGGCGCAGGTCGGCGCCGAGCCCTCCGAGCTCCTCGGGCACGGCCAGGCGCAAGTACCCGCACTCGCGCATGGCGGCATAGGCCTCGGCGACGAAGGTGGCGTCACGATCGTGGGTGGCGTCACTGGGCGTGCACTGGCGGCCGACCTCTGCGGCCAATGCGACGAAGTGCTCGTCGGTTCTTGTGGGTTCGATCAGCGTGCTCATGAAGCGACGGTACGAACGGGTCGGCGCCGCGCCTAGTCCATGTTCTGTACCGTCAGCACCATGCCCTTGCGTGAAGGCGGCTTCGGCCAGTACTGCCCGATCAGCCGGGCGGTCGAGGTCCTGGGCGAACGCTGGTCGCTGCACATCGTGCGCGACATGCTGTGCGGCTACACCCGTTTCAACGACCTGGCCCGGGGGAATCCGGGGCTCTCCCGCTCGCTGCTGGCCAAGCGCCTCCGCCAACTCGAGCGTGCCGGTGTGATCGAACGGGTCGACGGCGAGTACCGCCTCACCCCGGCGGGGCGCGACCTCCACCCCGTGGTGTTCGGGCTGGGGGAGTGGGGCGCCCGGTGGCAGTTCGGTGAGCCGCGGGACGACGAGCTCGATGCCGAGCTGCTGCTGTGGTGGATGCACGACCGGCTCGACTTCTCGCCCCTTCCCGACCGGCGCATCGTGTTGGAGTTCGCCTTCCCGGGCGAGCGCCGGCGGTTCTGGATCGTGAAGGACGCGGCCGGCGCGTCGCTGTGCACCCACGACCCCGGCTTCGACGTCGACGTCCTGATCAAGGCCGAGCTGGCCACCCTGTACCGGGTGTGGCTGGGACGCGTCGATCTCCGCACGGCGGCGCGGAACGGGTCGGTCGAGCTGCTCGGCGCTCCCTCGCTCGTGCGTCAGTTGCCGGAGGTGTTCATGCTGAGCCCCGTCGCCCCGTTCGTCGCCGCCGCCCGCTAATCCCGGCCAGCCGGGTCGGCCATCTTCCAGTTGAACACGCGCTCGGCGTTGCCGTGGGTGATGAGGTCGGCCTCCCGCTCGGTCACACCGGCGGCCTTGAGCACCTCTTGCGTGGTGGCTTGGGAGTCGGGCCAGGTCGTGTCGGTGTGGGGGTAGTCGCACTCCCACATGATGTGGTCGACACCGATGTCGTCCCGGTACTTCAGGCACACGGGTTCTTCGATCATGCAGAGGTACATGTTGCGGCGGTAGACCTCCGACGGCAGCACGTCGTCGAGGCCGGCATACAGTTGATGACGCAACCACATTCGGTCGGCCCGCTCGAGCGCGTTGGGCAGCCAGCCGATCCCGCCCTCGGAGAAAACGAACTTGAGGCCCGGGTAGTTGCGGCACACCGGGCTCATCATCAGGTTGACCGACGACATGATCGAGCCGACCTGGAGCAGCGAGAACATCAGCATGTCGGGCGCCTCGGGCGTGGGCCGGGGCACCTCGCCGCTGGTGCCGATGTGCAGGCACAGCACGATGTCGTGGTCCTGGCACGCCTGCCACACCGGGTTCCAGTGGTCCGTCCAGAACGACGGGAGGCCGAGGGGCACCGAGTTCTCGGGGAACGAGAGCGCTCGGGCCCCCTTCTCGGCGCAGCGGCGGATCTCGTCGGCCCCCAGGGCGGGGTCCCACAGGTGGGAGATGATCGTGGGGACGAACAGCCCGGGCGGGCCCGACGGGCACCACTCGTCGAGCACGAAGTCGTTGTAGGCGCAAACACACACGTCGGCCAGCGCCTTGTCCCGGAACGAGAGGAACAGGGTGCCGGCAAAGCGCGGCAGGGTGGGGAAGAGCACGCTGGCGAGGATCCCGTCCTGGAACATGTCCTTCGTGCGCTCGACGGGGTCGTAGCAGCCGGGGCGCATGTCGGCGAACCGGATGGGATCGGGGTTGTACTGGTCGCGACGCTTGCCCACCACTGCGTTGAGGCCCATAGTCACCGCCTTGACGTCCTCGTACACCCAGTACTCGCGGCCGTCTTCCTCGATGACGTGGGGCGCGGCGTCGCGGTAACGGGCGGGCACGCGCTCGGTCCACACGTGGGCCGGCTCGATGATGTGGTCGTCGGCGCTGAAGAGCTGCAACGGCATTGGTGACCCTCCACTCCCCGTGTCGGGGCGACGGTAGCCCTCACCACGGGGGCAGCCGCTGTTGCCGGCCGATGAGGGACGCCAGCGGGTCGCCGGCGGTGGCGATCCGGCGGAGCACGGTGCGCACCGTCCACCCATCGGGGCGCAGGTCGGAGTCGTCGAGCTCGTCCCATTCGAGCGGCACCGACACCGGCGCCCCGGGCCGGGGCCGGGCGCTGTAGGGCGCCACCAGGGTCCGGTTGATGGCGTTCTGGGTGTAGTCGAGGCGGGCCAGCCCGCCCCGCTCGTCCTTGAACCACCGCCAGCTCACCAGCTCGGGCACGACCCGACCGATGGCGCGCGACAGCGCCTCCACCCAGCTCCGGGTTTCGGCGAAGGAGCCGCCCCGGGCGACGGGGATCCAGATCTGGATGCCGCGCTGCCCGGTGACCTTGGGGCGGGCGTCGACGCCGAGGTGGGCGAGGGCGTCACGGTGGAGGCGGGCCAGGAGCAGGATCTCGGCGAACGTGGTGCGGGTGCCGGGGTCGAGGTCGATGTAGGCCCACGTCGGCTGGTGGACCTCGGGGACCGTGGAGGTCCACGGTGGAGCTCGACGGCCGCGTAGTTGGCCAGCCAGGCCAGCACGGGCACGCTGTCGGGCACGATGTAGTGCTGGGTCTCGCCGGAGTCGGCCTCGAGGTTGCGCCACCGTCGGACCCAGGCCGGGGCGTGATCGGGCACCTCCTTGTGCCAGAAGCCGCCCCGGTCGACGCCATTGGGGTAGCGGTGGGTGTTGAGGGGGCGGTCGGCCAGGTAGGGCAGCATCGTCGGCGCGACGGTGGCGTGGTAGCGGATCAGGTCGCGCTTGGTCACCGGCGCTTCGCGGTTCCGCCCGGGGAACAGCACCTTGTCGAGGTTGGTGAGCGCCAGCGTGCGGCCCTGCAGCTCCCAGCGTCCGTTGGCGCCGAGGGCGTCGAGCGCGGCCAGTTCGTCCGGTGACAGGGGCGTCCATGGGCCCACGGCCCGGCCGGTACCCGCCCGCGCCGGGGGCTACCCGGTCGCGGGGACACCGGCGGCGCTGTCAATGGGCGCGGGCCCGGCACGGCGACCCGGGCGGGTGGCCAGCGCGCAACCGGCGAGTACGAGCACGAACCCGGCGACGGTGGCGGCGGTGATGGCCTCGCCCAGCACGGCCGCACCGAGGACGACGGCCACGGCCGGATTGACGAAGGTGATGAGCGTCGCCCGTGCCGGGCCGATCTCGGCGATCAGGGCGAAGAACACGACGAAGGCGAGGGCCGTGCACACCAGGGCGAGGCCGATCACGCTGGCCAGCGCATCGGCCGGTGGCGTCTCGGCGGGGCGCGCCAGCCAGGCCAGCGGGGCGTACAGGACGGCCACCAGGGCCAGGGCCAGGGTGATCACGCCGAGCGAGGGCACGCCCTGCAGGCGGCGAGCGGCGATGAACGGGGCGGTGGCGTAGCCGACGCACACCAGCGCCACCGCGCCCACGCTCGCCCATGGGATGCCGCCCTCGCCGCCCAGGTCGCCCCCGACCAGGAGGGCGACACCCCCCAGCCCGACGGCGATGCCGGCCAGCCGCCCGGGCGCCAGGGCGCCGTGGTCGCCCAGCAGGCGAGCGACGACGGCCCCCACGAGGGGCACGCAGGCCACGAGCAGCCCGGTGAGGCCCGACGGCAGGTCCTGCTCAGCGTGGGTGAGCAGGAACCACGGACCGGCCATCTCGATCAGGGCGAAGGCGGCGACCGGCTTCCAGTGGCGCAGCGCGGAGCGTAGGGCGTCGCTCCGGCGGGCGAGGGGCGCCAGCACGAGGGCGGCCAGCGCCGTGCGCCCGAAGACGATCACCGCCGGTTCCAGGTCCTCCACCGCCACCTTGATGAGCAGGTAGGGGACACCCCAGATCACGCCCATGGCGGCGAAGAGGACCCATCCCCGAGTGGTGATCGCCGCCGGCACGGCCGGGCACGGTACCGGCGAGCCCGGCCTGATCCCACGGGAGTTCGGGGGGCGGCCCGCCCCGTTGGTGGAGACGTGAGGTCGTAGAGCGACCCCAAACCTCCACAAAGCCGAGGGCGGCCGCTCAGCGGGTGGCGGCGGCCAGCTCGTCGAACGACCCCTGCAGGCACTCGGCGTAGAACGCAGGGTCGGGCATCATGCTGCGACACGACGTGGCCGCCACCACCAGCTCGTCGACGTAGCTGGTGACGACGTTGATGAGCCCGAGACTGTCGCCGATCGGCCCCATGCCGATCATGGACACCAGGCGGGCGCCGGCGAAGTAGAGCGGTTGGCGCGGGCCGGGCACGTTGGTGACGACGGTGTTGACCACCGGGTCGGTGCGGTTGGCCAGGCCGAAGCGGCTCACCGTCCGGGCGGCCAGGCCGGCGAGGCCGCCGGGCACGAACTCGGAGTAGTCGCTGAGCGTGCGGGCACCGACGGCGTTGGTGAACTCCTTGGACTGCGAGGTCGACTCCCGCGCCGCCCTGAGGCGCTCGAGCGGATCGGCGACGTCGGTGCCCAGGCCGACGATCATCCCCGACACCTGGTTGCCGGCCGAACCCTTCTGGTCCTCGGTCCGCACCGAGATCGGCGCCATCGCCGTGAGCGACTGGTCGGGGAGCTCGCCCTTGTCCTGCAAGTACGTCCGCAGGGCCCCGCCGACGATGGCGAGCACGACGTCGTTGACGGTGGCGCCCTCGACAGCCCGCTTCATGCGGCGGACCTCGGCCAGCTCGAAACGCCGCGCGTCCAGCACGCGGTGGGCGTCGACGGCGCCGTTGAAGCGGGTGTTGGGGGCCGAGAGCCGCGGCAGCTCCAGCTCGTGGCGGCGGCGCCGGTTCACGACGCGCCCCACGCCCGGCACGGTGCGCGCCACCACCCGGCCGAAGTGCATGGGGCGAACCGTGTTGTTGATGCCCGCTCGACCGAGCAGCACCAGGGGGTTCGGATCGTCCTCGCCCTTCCATGTGTCCGGCGCGAGCGGCTCGACCTCGTCGGGCGCGGTCGTGTGGATGGCGCTGGTCATCTCCATGCCCGAGGCCCCGTCGATGGCGGCGTGATGCGTCTTCTGCACGAGGGCGAAGCTGCCCGGCGGGATGCCCTCCACGTGGTCGAGCCCCTCGATCACGTACAGCTCCCACAGCGGGCGGCTGAGGTCGAGGCCCCGCGCGTGGAGGCGGGCGGCCTGGATGCACAGCTGGCGCCAGTCGCCCGGGTGGGGCAGGGCGATGTGGCGCACGTGGTACTCGAGGTCGAAGTCCTTGTCCTCGACCCAGTACGGGTGGTCGAGGTTCATGGGCACCGGCACCATCTTCTGGCGGAACGTCCGGACCTTGTTGAGGCGCTCCTGGATGGTGGCCAGGATGCCCTTGAACGTGACCCGGCCTCCGGGCGCGGTGGAGGGGTCGTAGATCGAGATGCTGGCCACGTGCATGGGCGCCGACGGCGTCTCGAGGTAGACGAACGAGGCGTCCATCCCGCTGAGCTGTTGCACTTGGGTTCCCTCCGTTTGGCGGCGGCCGGTGAGGGCGGCCGGGCTGGGGCGACCGGGTCAGGGCGGCGGTGAGCGGACGACGGCGGACTGGCTGGCGGTGCCCAGCAGCGTGCCATCTTCGGACCACAGGTGGGCGATGCCGTGGCCGTACCCGTCGGCCAGGGCGTGCACGTGGACGTCGGCCAGCACCCACTCGGTGGGTACCAGGCTGCCGACCCGCAGCGTGTTGTCGAGGCTGTTGCCCGTGACAGGAAGGCCGGTGGCGGTGGCGAAGCCGGAAGGAACGGTGTCGCCGACGAGGGCGAGGTCGCCGGCGTCGGGCACCCGCGCCCCGCCGGGCACCCGCAACCAGAACGCCGCCCGGCCACCGGTGTCGGGGGCGGACCGGCCCCGCAGCAGCTGGCGGCGGGACACCCCGGAGACGATGCGCATGTCGAGGGCCTCGTGCACCGTGCCGTCCATGCCCGGGCGCCACTGGCGCCGCGTCTCGGCGGGCGCGGGGACGTCGGGCGGCGTGGCCCACGTGCCCGCGGCCGGGGCGGGCCGGCGGCCGAGGGTGGCCAGCGCGGTGAGCACCTCCCCGCCGTCGGCGTGCACGACGCTGGCGCGCGCCTGGGTCGTGTGGGTGCCGGTGACCGCCAGGGCCAGGTGTACCTCGAGGTCGGCCGGCGGGCGCACGAACGACAGGTACTGCGCCGTCGCCCACACGAGCGGGCGGGCGGTGGCCGCCTCCAGGGCGGCGACGGCTGCGGCCAGGCCGGCGCCCCCGTACAGCGCGCCGGCCGCACTCAGCAGGCGGGGCCGCAGCGGCAGGCGCCAGCGCAACGGGTCGGAGGTGGGCTCGAGGCCGAGGAAGGTGGCGGCGTCGGGGTACGCCGCCAGCACCACCTCCTCGCGCCCGTCCTCCGGCGAGGTCACCCGCCGGCGGTCTCGCTGACGCCCTTGGGGGCCCGCTGCTTCATGAACCCGAACATGTAGCCGGCCACCCGGCGCATCTGGATCTCTTCGGCGCCCTCGGTGATGCGGTACCGGCGGTGGTGGCGGTAGATGTGCTCGAACGGCTTGTGGCGGGAGTAGCCGAGGCCACCGTGCACCTGCATGGCCCGGTCGGCGGCCTCGCAGCACAGCCGGTTGCCCCAGTAGTTGCACATCGACACCTTGTCCGACTGGGAGAAGGCGCCGTACTTGTCCATGAGCCAGGCCGTCTTGTGGATGAGGGCGCGCAGCATCTCGCACTGGGTCTGCAGCTCGACCAGCGGGAACTGGATGGCCTGGTTGGTGGCCAGCGGCTTGCCGAAGGGCTTGTGCTCCTTGGCGTACTCGACCGCCTGGTTGATGCAGAACTGGGCGGCGCCCAGGCTGGAGGCGGCCTGGCGGATGCGGTTCTCGTTGAAGAAGTGCTGCACCACCTGCAGGCCGCGCCCCTCGCCGCCGAAGATGCTGTCGTGCGGCACGCGCACGTCGGTGAGCTTGATGGTGGCGTGGTCGGTGGGCATGTTGAACGTCCACAGGAACTCGACGACTTCGAACCCGGGCGCGTCGGTGGGCGTGAGGAAGGCGGTGATGCCGTCACCGTCGCCCGCCTTCCCGCTGGTGCGGGCGAAGATGAGGTCGTACTGGGCCTTGTGGATCCCGGTGTTCCAGGTCTTGTTGCCGTTGATCACCCACTCGTCGCCGTCACGCTCGGCGTGGGTGTCCATGAAGGTGGCGTCGGAGCCGTGGTCGAGCTCGGTGATGCCGAACGCGAAACCGCGCCTGCCCGTCGCCAGGTCGTCCACCCACTCCTTCTTCTGCTGCTCCGTGCCGTACTGGAGCATGAGCAGCAGGCCGACGTTGTTGCCCACGATGGCGTGCTCGTTCTGCAGATCGCAGTGCAGGCCCAGGCCCTTGCTGGCCAGGTGCTCGCGGATGACGGCCATGCCCAGGTTGCTGCCGTCCTTGCCCCCGTACTCGGCCGGGAACGGGTAGCGGTAGTGGCCGGCGGCGTCGGCGCGGCGGCGGGCTTCGGCCAAAAGCGCCTCCCACTCGTCGGTGGGCAGGCCGCCCTGGTCCCAGTCGGTGCGGGCATCCTCCCGGCGATGGTCGAAGAAGCGGATGTTGTCGTTCTCCTGCTCGAGCGGCTTGATCTCCCGCTCGATGAACTCGTCCAGCTCGACCAGGTAGTCGGCCAGGTCCTTGGGCAGTTCGAAGTCCACGGGCTCTCCTGGATGTCGTGAGGGTGTCGTTCGGGGTCGGTGACGGCCTAGGTGGTCAGGGGCGCAGGAGCATGAGCAGGTCCCACTCCAGCTCAGGGACGCGGCGGCCGCTGGCGGCCATGACGATGCTGACGAAGCGGCCGTCGAGGTGGGCGGCGGCCTGGCCGGCCAGCCCGATGCCCCACTTCAGGGTGCCCAGCACCTTCCACCACTCGAACCGCTCGACGTCGAACGTGCCGCCGACCGCCTCGTACCCGGCGATGAACGGGGCCCGCCCGGCGAAGCCGCCGATCTCCCGGTCGTCCTCCCGGAAGCGCCACATGCGCCGGGCCGGCCAGGCCACGTCCTGCATGGGGTCACCCCACCGGCGGGCGCCCTCCCAGTCGAGCACGGCCCGCAGGCCGTCGGGACCGACGATGATGTTGCCGTTGCGCACGTCGGTGTGCACGATCGTGGCTCGGGGTGGCGGCCCGGGCAGGTGGCGCTCGAGCCAGCGCAGGCCGAGGGCGAAGGCGGGGCGGTCGGGCGCCAGTTCGGCCACCAGGGCCTCGGCTTCGGCCAGCGACGTCTCGGCCGGGTTGGGCGTCACTTCGCCGGCGAGGCGGGGTGGGGCGAGTTCCGGGTCGATGGCGTGGAGGCGGGCGAGGGCGGCGCCCAGCTGCTCGGTCACGCGCTCGCCGATGCCCTCGGCCTGCACCAGGCGCAGCACCCGCCGGGGCACCGACTCACCCTCCACCCGGTCCGACACGAAGAACGGCCCGCCGGCGTAGGACGCGTCGGTGCAGACGGCGTGGATGTGGGGGACCGGGACGCCGTGGCGCTCGGCCAGCGTGCGCACGGCGGCCTCGGCGGTGATCGGGTTCAGCTCGATCTCGCTGGTGGGCAGGATGGTGGCGACCAGGTGCAGGGTGCGGTCGCCGTCGGACGCGTCGAACAGCACGTTGCCGCGGCGCGCGCCCGCTGACGAGGCGGCCACGCCCGACACGGTCACCGGCCGGCCCCACTCGCCGGTGAGGAAGGCGGCCAGGCCGTCGGCCAGGTCGGTGCCCGAGGACACGGCGGTCATTCGCCCTCCCAGGAGTCGTGGCCGGGCTTGGCGATCGCCAGGTCGTCCCGGGCGACGGCCACGAGCACCTCCCACGCCGAGCGCTCGAAGTCGGCGTCGGCGTCCGTGCCGGCGCGCAGCCGGGCGGTGAGCTCGGCCCGCAGCTCGTCGAGCCCGCCGTCGTGGCCGAGGAGGCCGGCCAGGAGGTCGTGCTCCCGCTGACGGGCCGCCGGCGCCAGCCGTTCCTCGCGCTCGAGGATCCGGGCCAGGTTCCCGGCGACGCGGGCCTTGTGCTGCAGGGCGGCGGGGAGGGCGACGAGCAACTCGTCCTCGATGAGGTCGGCCATGGTGGCCAGCAGTTCGGAGGCGGTAGGTCGGTACTGCACCGCTCAGCGCCCTACGGCACGGGCGCGCGGGTGCTGGGCCACTGAGGCGGCATTGGAGTCGGCCCCGCCCGCCGGTGTCAAGCTCCGGGTCGTGACCGCCGAGACGGAGACGGCCGGGACCCCGAGCCGCTCGCTCGCCGACGCGCTCGCCCTCGCGACCGTCGCCGAGGACACCTGGGCGGGCGACGCCGACGACGCGTCCCACGGCCGCATCTTCGGCGGACTCCTCGTCGCCCAGGCGCTGCGGGCCGCCCACCTCACCGTGCCGCCCGAGCGGGCGGCCCACTCGCTGCACGCCGGGTTCGTCCGCGCCGGCATCGGTGGCCAACCCGTGCGCTACGCCGTCGAGCGCACCCACGACGGCGCCAGCTTCACCACCCGCCGGGTGGTGGCCGCCCAGGAGCAGGGCACGGTGCTCGTGCTCACCGCGTCGTTCCAGCGGGAAGAGGTCGGCCCCGTCTACGAGGCCACGGGTGATCCCTCGGTGCCGGGCCCCGACGGCTTGCCCGTGGGCCGCTACGACAGCCCGTGGTTCGAGAGCCGCGACATCCCGCCCCGGCGCCCGGGTGCGCCCCGCTTCGCCCGGGCCGCCTGGTACCGCCTGCGCACTCCGCTGCCCGACGACCCGGCGCTGCACCAGCACGCCCTCGCCTTCCTCACCGACCACGGGCCGACTCGGGCCGTGCGCGAGCCCCACGTCGACCACGTCGACGTCGAGCGCCGCCGGTCGGTGTCCCTCGACCACGCCGTCTGGTTCCACCGGCGGACCCCGATCGAGGGCTGGTTCCTCTCCGAGCTCGTCCCGGTGGCCACGGGTGCCGGGCGGGGCCTGGCCTTCGGCTCGCTGCGCACCGCCGCCGGTGACCTGGTGGCCTCGATCGCCCAGGAGGCGATGTTCCGGCTGGAGCAGGGCCCTTCGGGCTCGAGCAGATAGGGCGACGCTGCTCTGCCCCTGGCGCGGTGTCGGTGGAGAGTTCGGGTCGCAGGACGACCCCAAGTCGTCACAAAAGCAAAGGTGCACGGCGGGCGCGAGCCCTTCAGCGGCCGACGTAGGTGGGCGCACGCTTCTGCAGGAACGCCTGCACCCCCTCGCGGTGGTCGTCGGTGCGGAACAGCTCGGCGAGGGAGGCGCTCACCCATTCGCCCAGCGCCCTCCAGTCGGGATCGAGGGCGCGCCGCATCCCGGCCTTGATGCGCTGTACAGCCAGGGGCGGGTTGGCGGCGATGCGCTGCGCCAGGCCCAGGGCGGTGGGCAGGAGCTGGTCGTGAGCGACGACGCGTCCCACCAACCCGATGGCCTGGGCGTGCTCGGCCCCGATGACCTCGCCGGTGAAGAGGAGCTCGGCCGCCCGCTCCCGGCCCACGAGCTGGGTCAGCCGGCCGATCCCGGGCACGTCGGTGCACAGCCCGCGCAGCACGAACAGCTCGCCGAACTTGGCCCGCTCCGACGCCACCCGCAGGTCGGCCATGAGCGCCAGCTCCATCCCCCAGCCGACGGCGGCGCCGTTCACCGCCGCCACCACCGGGACGTCGGTGTGCAGGAGGGCGTCGGCCGCCGGCGTGAGACGGGGGGCCACTGGCACCGGCGGCCGGTCGCGCTCACCACCACCCATCACCTCGCGCACGTCGTCGCCCGAGCAGAACGCCGGGTCGGCGCCGGTGATCACCAGGCAGCGCGCCGTCGTCGCCCGCACGGCGTGCTCGAGCTCTTCGTAGGTGGAGAAGCGCAGCGCGTTGCGCACCTCGGGGCGGTTGATGGTGATCACCTCGACCTCGCCGTGGCGTTCGACGAGGATGTCCGTGCTCGCAGGCTCGCTCACGCCCTCTTTCGTAGCGCACGGGCGGCGGGGGAGCCGCGGCCACGCGCGCTCCCCCCACGTCTCGGCGAGTGTTCGTGGTGCGCCGAGACGGCTGCGCGGTCAGCCCTTCACGTAGGCGCGCTTTTCGGCCACCTTGCCGTCACGGACGCGGAACACGTCGACGCCGCGCACCTCGCCGCCGCCGTACCGGTAGCACCACCGGTAGGTCGCCCGGTCGGCGGCGACGATGCCCTCCTCGGTCGCGAAGTAGGCGTCGGGCGAGGCCGCGAACAGCTCCTCCCAGGCCCGGCGCACGGCGGCCTGCCCTTCGTGGCGCCGGCCGTGCGTGGGGGAGGTGTCCTCGAAGAGGCAGTCGTCGGTCATCAGGGCCATCACGGCGTCGACGTCGTGGCCGTTGAACGCCTCGTTGAAGCGGCGGATGACGCTCAGGGTGTCGTCGGGCGACGAGTCCCGCCCGAAGGCAGCCAACAACGCCGCCGCGGCGTCGTCGGGCGGCGTACCCGCCGGCCGGGGGCCGATGGCCCCGGCCGCCCGGTAAGCGTCCTCTCTGTCGGCGAACCAGCGCGCACATTCCGCCACCAGTTCGGGGTCGAGCGCCTCGTCGGCCCCGATCGCCCGCGCCAGGTCCCAGCTGTGGATCAGGCCGTCGGCGAAGAGCTGGGCGGCGTACTCGTGGCCGGGGAAGTCACCGAACAAGAGGTGGGCGATGTCGCTCATGGCGCCCGGGCGCGCCACCGCGGCGAGCGCTTCGCCCGCCGAGTCGTCCCACGCCCGCACCGGGTCGTCACCGAGCAGGTCGCCGTCGAAGCGATCCCCGACCTCGGCGATGGTGGACCCTTCCAGCAGGGGCACGGCCCAACGGTTCTCCCCCACCAGATGGGCGACGAGCGAGCGGACGTCCCACCCCGCACACGGCGTCGGTGAGGTCCACTGGTCGGGCCCGATGGCGTGCACGAGCGCGCCGAAGCGCTCGAGGGCACGGCGGTGCAGCACCACGACGTCCACGTTCCCCCCTGCGGCCGGCCGATGTGGCTCCCACCAGTGTCCCACGGGCGGGACCGGGGTAGAAGCGAAAGGAGCCGGCGCCCCGGGCGTCGGCCCGGGAAGGAGTGGCAGTGAAGGCAGTGACGTGGCATGGCAAGCGGGACGTGCGGGTGGACACCGTGCCCGACCCCAGGATCGAACAGCCCACCGACGTCATCATCCGGGTGACCACCACGGGTCTGTGCGGGTCCGACCTCCACCTGTACGAGGTGCTGGGACCGTTCATGGGCAAGGGCGACATCCTCGGGCACGAGCCCATGGGCATCGTCGAGGAGGCGGGCGCCGAGGTGCGCCACCTGGCCGTGGGCGACCGCGTGGTGGTGCCGTTCAACATCAGCTGCGGGCACTGCTTCATGTGCAACGAGGGCCTCCAGTCGCAGTGCGAGACGACCCAGGTGCGCGAGTACGACACCGGCGCGGCCTTCCTCGGCTACACCAAGCTCTACGGCCAGATCCCGGGCGGGCAGGCGGAGTTTCTGCGCGTGCCGCA
>JBIOZN010000387.1:0-2953 GCA_044871175.1 Acidimicrobiales bacterium
TCGCGCCGAGAACGCCGCGTGTCCCGGGTTGGGCGCCCGTCACGGTGCCCATGACGAGTCGCGACCCGGCCGCAGCCTTCCCCGGCTCGCGGTTGTCCCGGGTTCTCGTCGCAGCGTCGCCCGATGCGCCTGCGTTCTCGGCTCGGCTGCCCACGGCCGCGCAACCCCCGCCGCTGGCCTCGGCTGCGCCCGAGCAGCCCGCTCCCCACGTCTCGGCGCGAATTCCGCCACATATGGCGGGAATCGCGCCGAGAGTCCGGCCGGCCAGCGATGGGACGCCGACCCGCCCGGTCGGTGGCGCGGCGGGCCGGGAAGGCGTGGGCCGGCCCGCCCCCGCCGCCCCCGCCGCCCCCGCCACCGCCGCCGCCGGCCTCACCGCCACCGCCGCCGCCGCCACCATCGCCGCTGGCCTCACCGCCCCCGCCGCCACCGCCACCATCGCCGCTGGCCTCACCGCCACCGCCGCCGGACCGGCCGCACCACGTCGGCCCGATCCGGCCGTGCGGTTCCTGGGCGAGCTCCACCGCGACCCTGCCGAGCAGTCCCGGCCCCGGCCCCTGCCCCCGCCGTTTCTGCCCCTGGCCTCGGCGATCGTCGGCGGTCGGCCGGTGCACGTCTCCACGGGACCCGCGTCGCGACGCGCGCTGCGGTCGGTGGGCAAGCGGGCCGCCACCACCGGGAGCACGATCCACCTCGAGCGCGTGCCGCCACCCGACCGGGCCGGTACCGCCCTGGTGGCCCACGAGCTCACCCACGTCGCCCACCCCTCCCCCGCCCCCCGCTTCTTCGCCGACGAGCGCGACAGCCCGGAGGAGCGCCGGGCCCACGAGGTGGCCCGGATCATGAGCGCCGCCCCGGTGCTGCCCCGCGCCACCTCGGCCACCGACACGACGACCGTGCGCCGCTCGATCGCACCCAACTCGACGGCGCCCACCCGAGCAGCCCGCGCCGACGACACCGTCAGCGCGCCGGCCCTGGCCGCCCGCCTGGCGGCGGCCCGCACCGCGCCCGCGACCACGACCACGACCACGACCACCACGACCGGCCGGGCCGGGACCGTGCAGCGCTTGGCGATCGGCCAGCACCGCGCCCGGGCGGCACCGCCGGCGCCCCCCACCGACGCCACCGCCACCACGACCACAGCGGCGGGCGCCACCGCCACCACGCCCACGGCGGCGGGCGCCACCGCCACCACCGGCCCGCCCCCGCCTCCGCCCTCCACCAGCCCCGCCACCGCGACCACCCGCCCGGGCGGCACCACCAGTGATCTGCTCGACGACATCGATCGCATCATCGAGCTCATCGAGGAGCGCATCATCGTCGAGCTCGAGCGCCGCGGCGGTCGCTACGCAGGAGACCTCTGACATGGCCACCACGACCCAACTGCAGAAGGCCTATCTCGAGCCCGAGACCGGCAGCCGCATCGACTGCATGTTCAACCCGGCCAAGTTCGCCTTCACCGTCGCCAACCGCTGGGAGTCCGACGACGTACCCGGCAAGGCGGCGCCCATCCTGCGCTTCGCCGGCGGGCAGGGGGGCTCGTTCGGCCTCAGCCTGGTGTTCGACACCACGGCCGCCGGCACGCCCGTGACGGCCTACACGGCGAAGCTGCTCAAGCTCATGGAGGTCGACACGACCCTGCCCGGCTACGACGCCGAGCGCAACAACGGCCGGCCGCCGTGGGTCCGTTTCCGTTGGGGAACCCACCTGCACTCGTTCAAGGCCATCGTGAAGAGCATCGAGGTCACCTTCACCTACTTCTCCAGCGAGGGCACGCCGCTGCGCGCCAACGTCGAGATGAGCCTCGAGCAGTACGAGCCGCAGGCCAACTGGGGCCCGCAGAACCCCACCTCGGGCACGCCCCGCCCCAACCGCACGCACCTCGTGCAGGTGGGCGACACCCTCGATCGCCTGGCCGCCCGGTACTACGGCGACGCCACCGCCTGGCGCCGCATCGCCGCCGCCAACGCGGTGCCCGATCCGCTCGACCTGACGCCCGGCACGCTGCTCGCCATCCCCGAGCGGACGGCCTGACCATGGCGGCCATCGGCGACCTCGCCCAGGGCCCGACCATCGACGTCGACGGCACCGCGCTCCCGATGGCGCTCTATACCGACCTGCTCGACGTCCGGGTCGAGCACACCCTGTCGGTCGCCAGCGCCTTCACCGTGCGCTTCCGCGACCCCGACTTCGAGCTGCTCGACAGCAACCGCTTCAAGATCGGAGCCACGGTCGACATCTCGTTCCCCGGCGTCGACGGCAGTCCCGTGGTGGTCATGAAGGGCGAGATCGTGAGCCTCACCAGCGAGCAGGGAGCGGGCGAGCTCCACGAGCTGGCGGTGGCGGGGTACGACCGGAGCCACCGCCTGGGCCACGAGTCCCGCGTGCGCTCGTTCCAGGACATGAGCTACGGCGACGTCATCGCCGCCATCGCCCGCGAGAACGGCCTCCAGTCCCAGGTCGACAGCAGCGGGACGACGACGCAGTTCCCCTACCTGCTCCAGACCTCCACCGACTATCGCTTCCTCACCGAGATTGCCTTCCGCATCGGCCACGAGTGGCACGTCGAGGACAGCACGCTCGTGTTCCGGCCGCGCGCGTGGTCGACGGGGACGGTGCTGCGCTACGGCGAGACGCTACGGCGGTTCAAGGCGCGCTACTCCGCCGCCGAGCACGCCCAAGGCGTCACGGTGCGAGGGTGGAACCCGTCCACCCAGGCCGGGGTGGTGGCCACCGACACGAACAACCTGGGCTCACCGCCGCCCGAGGTGCGGGGCAGCGACGCCCCCCTGGCCAGCCCGGGCGGGACGTTCACGTCCTTCAACCACCCCGTCATGCACAGCAACGCCGTCTTCGACGCCCAGGCCGAGGCGACCCAGTACGCCCAGGCCCTGGCCGAGCGGCGGGCGGCCGCCCGATTCAGCGCCCGCGGCGAGGCCGTCGCCCAACCTCA
>JBIOZN010000388.1:0-3673 GCA_044871175.1 Acidimicrobiales bacterium
CCCCCCACGCCGGTGGCCGCGCCCCGACGGGCCGCGGCGGCGCCCGTCCCGGCCGGCGAGATCCCGGCGCTGCACGGCCTGCGGGCCGGCGCGTGCCTGGCCGTCTTCGGGGTCCACTTCCAGCAGATGACCGGCGTCGGCGGCCGGCTCGGGCCGTTCGACCTGGCGCGGCTGTTGGAGAACGGCAACACGGGCGTCGCGCTGTTCTTCGTCCTGAGCGGGTTCCTCCTGGGCCGACCGTTCTGGGACCGCTTCGCCGACCGCCGGCGCGGCGTTCCCGGGGCGGACTACGGGCTGCGGCGGGCGGCCCGGATCCTGCCCGCCTATTACGCCTGCCTGACGGCGTTGGTGCTGGCGGGGCGGCACTGGGAGAGCCCGCGGGAGGTGGCCGACACGGCGCTGCACTACCTCCTGCTGCACAACTACACGGAGTTCTCCTTCTACGGCATCAGCGCCCCGTTCTGGGCGATCGCCCTGTTCGCCCAATTCTACGTGATCCTGCCCGTGGTCTTCGCCCTGACCCGCAAGGTCGCCGGCGGCGACGCGGCCCGGGCCTGCGGGTTCATCGCCGCCCTGGGCCTGGTGGCCTTCCTGACCCACGGCCGGGTCATGGCCGGCGTCGGGGCGCCCGAGGTCCGGTCGGCCGACGCCGGGGCGCCCGACCCCGGCGGCCTGGTCCTGAGCCATTCCGTGCTGGCCCACCTGCCGCACGTGCTGCTGGGCGTCCTGGCGGGCTTCGTGTCGCTGCGCTGGGCACCGGGCGGCGGCCGCGCGGTCGCCTCCCGGTGCGAGCTGGGGTTCTGGGCCGCGCTGGCGGCCGTGCTCCTGATCCTGGCCACGCCTCTGGACGACGTCGTGCGGGTGCCGTTCGGGCGGTATCACTTCCCCTACGTGCCGTTCTTGCTGGCCGTCGTGATCCTCTGCGCGCCGAGGGCCCCGGGGGCCCGCTGGCTGCTGGAATCGCCGCCGGTGCGGGCGCTGGGGATCCTCTCGTACGGCGTTTACATCTACCACCTGCCCTGCCTGCGCGTGGTGTCCGGGGTCCTGACGGCCGTGGGCCGTGGGCCGGCCGGGGACCCGTGGTTGTTGGGCGGCGCGGGGCTGGGCCTGACGGTCGCCGTGGCGCTGGGTTCCTACGTCCTGATGGAGCGTCCGCTCCTGCGGATGGCCGGCCGGGCCGCGGCCTGATCCTCGTCCCGGGAGACAATCCATGAGCTCCGCCAGTGAGGTCACCGAGGTCGGCGTGCCGCCGGCGGGGCTGGAACCCACGGGGGCCGAGCTGGAGGAGGTCTTCCGCCTCAAGCACGGCGCGCCGGAGAGCTACGGCTGGATGCCCCGGGCCTGGCTCCGGTACCGTTACTTCAACCCCGACGACGTCTACGAGGCCCTGGTCGCCAGGCTGGTCACCCCCGGCTGCGCCTGGCTGGACGTCGGTTGCGGCCGGGAGGTCTTCCCCACCAACCGGCCGCTGGCCCGGATCCTGGCCGATCGGTGCGGCGTGCTGGTGGGCGTCGATCCCGACGCCAACCTCGAGGAGAACCCGTTCGTCCATCGGCGGTTCCGGGGCCCGATCGACCAGTTCGCCTGGGACCACCCCTTCGACGTCGTGACCCTGCGCATGGTCGCCGAGCACGTCACCGCGCCGGAGGCGGCCGTGGCGGCCCTGGCGCGGCTGACCCGGCCCGGGGGCCGGGTCGTGGTCTACACGGTCAACCAGTGGTCGCCCGCGGCGATCGCCGCGCGGGTCGTCCCGTTCCGCCTGCACCACCCCATCAAGCGGGTCCTGTGGCGGAGCGAGGAGCGGGACACCTTCCCGGTCGCCTACCGGATGAACACGCGGCGGCGCCTGGCCCGGCTCTTCGAGGCGCAGGGGTTCCGGGAGGTCCACTTCGCCCACCTCGACGACTGCCGGTCCCTGGCCCGCTTCCGTCCTCTCCACCTGCTGGAGCTGCGGCTCTGGCGGCTGCTGAAGGCCGCGGGGCGGCGCCACCCGGAGAACTGCCTGCTGGGGGTCTACCAGCGCGGCGCGGGGGCCGCCGGCGACGCGGGCCCGCGGCCCGGCTCGTCGGGGCAGGATGGCTTCCAGGAGAGGCAATCGTGAGTCCTTCGGCTGAGCTGCTGGACGCCGGACAGCACCCGCCCGGCGACCTGGTCGCCGCCGCCGCGGCGGCGGCGGCGGACGACCTGCCGGTGACGGTCATCGAGCGCCACCGCGGCTGGCGGGTCGTCGACCTCGGGGAGCTGTGGCGCTACCGCGAGCTGCTGTTCTTCCTGACGTGGCGCGACGTCAAGGTGCGGTACAAGCAGACGGTGCTCGGCGCCGCCTGGGCGGTCCTGCAGCCGCTGGCGACCATGCTGGTCTTCACCCTGTTCCTGGGCCCTCTGGCCGCGGCGCCGGCGGCCGACTGCCCCTATCCGCTGTTCGTCTTCGCGGGCCTGATCCCCTGGACGTTCTTCGCCACCGCCGTCGGCGCCGCCAGCCAGAGCGTCGTCGGCAGCCAGAACCTGGTCACCAAGGTCTACTTCCCCCGGCTGATCATCCCGATGGGGGCCGTCGGGGCGGCGCTGGTCGACCTGGTCATCGCGGGCGGCGTGCTCCTGGTGCTGATGGCGTATTACGGCGTGGCGCCCGGCTGGGGCCTGGCCCTGGTGCCCCTGATCGGGCTGGGCCTGGTGGTCGCGGCGCTGGGGGTCGGCACGCTCCTGGCGGCGCTGACGGTCGCCTACCGCGACGTCCGCCACGCCGTGCCCTTCCTGGTCCAGCTCTGGATGTTCGCCACGCCGACGATCTACGTGCAGGCCGAGGCGGCGATCGGCCCCCGCTGGCGGCCGCTGCTGCCGCTGAACCCGGCCTACGGCCTGATCGCCAACTTCCGCCGGGCCGTGCTGGGCGGGCCGATCGACTGGCCGGCCCTGGGCCTCTCCGGGGGCGTGGGCCTGGCGTTGCTGCTGGCCGGCTGTCTCTACTTCCGCCGTGTGGAACGCGGCTTCGCCGACATCATCTAATGCCATGACGATCCCCGAGCTGGAGCAGGCGATCGCGTCCCGGGCCGCGCGGGTGGCGGTCATCGGGCTGGGCTACGTCGGGCTGCCGCTGGTCGAGCTGTTCGCCCGCGCCGGCTTCCGCGTGCTGGGCTTCGACATCGACCCGGCCAAGGTCGCCACCCTTCAGGCCGGCCGCAGCTACATCGGCCACATCAGCTCGGCGCGGGTCGCGGCGCTGCGGGCCGAGGGCCGGTTCGAGGCGACGGCCGACTTCGACCGCCTGGGCGAGCCCGACGCCATCCTCATCTGCGTGCCGACGCCCCTGGGCGCGCACCGCGAGCCCGACCTGACGGCCGTCCTCCAGACCGGCCGGGCCATCGGCCGCCGGCTCCGCCGGGGCCAGCTCGTGGTGCTGGAGAGCACGACCTACCCGGGCACCACCCGCGCCGTGCTCCGGCCCGAGCTGGAGGCCGGCGGCCTGACGGCCGGGAGCGACTTCTTCCTGGCCTACAGCCCCGAGCGCGAGGACCCGGGCGACCCGGAGCACTCCGCCGGCCAGATCCCCAAGGTCGTCGGCGGCCTCGACCCGGCCAGCGCCCACCTGGCCGGCGCGCTGTACGCGGCCGTCGTCCCGCGGGTCGTGCCGGTCTCCTCGTGCGAGGTGGCCGAGGCGTGCAAGATCCTCGAG
>JBIOZN010000389.1:0-2343 GCA_044871175.1 Acidimicrobiales bacterium
GGCCAGGAGAGCGTGTGGGACTACCCGCGCCCGCCCGCCATCGACCCGACGTCGGCCCACATCCGCGTGGTCCACGCCGGCACCGTGATCGCCGACACCCGGCGGGCCATCCGCATCCTGGAGACGAGCCAGCCGCCCGTGTACTACATCCCGCCCGACGACTGCGCCCGCGAGCACCTCTACCGCACCCGCTCCCGCTCGTTCTGCGAGTGGAAGGGCGCCGCCACGTACTGGGCGGTCCAGGTGGGCGACGGGCGCGTGCTCGACGCCGCCTGGAGCTACCACCAGCCGGTGCGCGCCTACGCCGCCATCCAGGGCTGCTTCGCCTTCTACTCCCGCCTGCTCGACGAGTGCTGGGTCGACGGCGAGCGGGCGCAGCCCAATCCGGGTGACTTCTACGGCGGCTGGATCACGTCCCGGGTCGTGGGCCCGTTCAAGGGCGGCCCGGGGTCGCAGGGGTGGTGAGGGCAGCGTTGAGGTTGCCCGACCGCAGCCCCTCGAGGTCGAGGGTCACGTAGCGGTATCCGGCGGCGTGCACGGCCGCCACCACCGCCTCCCGCCGCTCGAGGACGGCCGGGAGCGCCGCCAGCGGCACCTCCAGGCGGGCCAGGTCGCCGTAGTGGCGCACCCGCAGGTCGGCGAAGCCGAGGGCGCGCACGCCCGCCTCCGCCGCGCCCACCCGGTCGAGCACCGCGAAGGTCACCGGCGTGCCGTAGGGAACGCGCGAAGCCAGGCAGGCGGCCGCCGGCTTGTCCCACGTGACCAGGCCGAGCCGCCGGCTCCACTCCCGCACGTCGGCCTTGGTGAACTGGGCGGTGACGAGCGGGAAGGCCGCGCCCCGGCCGGCCGCCGCCGCCTGGCCGGGGCGGTGATCGCCCAGGTCGTCCACGTTGACGCCGAGCACCACGGTGGCGCCGCGGGCACCGGCGACGGGTGCGAGGGCGTCCATGAGCGCGTCCTTGCAGTGCGCGCAGCGGTCGGCCCCGTTGGCCCGGTAAGCGACCCGGTCGAGCTCGTCGGTGGCGACCGCGCTCCAGCCCAGGCCCCATGCCCGGGCCAGGTCGGCGGCGGCGGCCAGCTCGTCGGCGGGCAACGACGGTGAGGTCGCCGTCACCGCCGGGGCGGCCTCGGGTCCGAGCGTGTCGGCGGCCACCCACGCCAGAAAGGCCGAGTCGGCTCCTCCGCTGAAGGCGACGACCACCGGCGAAAGCCGCTGCAGCTCGGCGCGCAACGCCTCCATCGAGGCCTCAGTCATCTCGATCCACCACCGCCAGGCGGATGCGCTTGTTGCCCTTGCCCTTGCTCTCGGTCTTCTGCACCACGATCCGCCCGACCTCGCCGGTACGAGCGACGTGGGTGCCGCCGTCGGCCTGCTTGTCGAGACCGACGATGTCGACCACCCGGATCTCATCCACCGACGCGGGAATGAGGTTGACCTTGGTGCGGATGAGGTCGGTGTCGGCCAGCGCCGTGTCCCGCGGGAGGAAGCGGACCTCGATGGGTCGATCGGCGGCCAGCTCGGCGTTCACCAACTCCTCGACGCGCGGACCGAAGCCGGCCGGCAGGGGATCGAACTCAAAGTCCATGCGCGCTGCCAGCGGCTCCATGTTGCCGCCGGTCACCGGCACGCCCCATTCGTTCCAGATGACGCCGCACAGCACGTGCAGCGCCGTGTGCGTCCGCATGAGGGCGTGACGCCGGGACCAGTCGATCTTGCCGTGCACGACGTCGCCGGCCGCCGGCCGCGAGCCGCCGCCGGCGAGCGTGTGCCACACCTGGTCGCCCTCCTTGCGGACCTCCACGACCGGGCACCCGGCGAGGGTGCCGGTGTCGTGGGGTTGTCCCCCACCCGTGGGATAGAACGCGCTGCGGTCGACGCTCACGCGGTCGCCGTCGGCGGCCAGGACCGTCGCCGTGAACGTCTGGAGGTAGGCGTCCCGCAGGTAGAGCAGGTCCGTCGGCACGGGCCGATCCTGGCACGACCCCGCCCTGTTCCACTCGCGTGACGGTGCCCGCGGTCGCCGGATCGGGCCCTCCAGGGGCCCCTAGGGTGCCGCCGTCCGACACGATCGGGGGAGGAGCCCATCGTCGCCACGGCGCCTCACGGGCGCGCGCTCGTCGCCGCCTTGGTGCTCAGCGTCCTCGCCGCCTGCACGGACGGCGGCGGGGCCCCGTCGGCGCGCGTCGACGGCCACACGACCGCCGCCACGAGCAGCGAGGCGTCGGCCACGGCCCTGCGGCGCGACGACGGCGAGTTGCGCCTCGGCACCATCCTGCCCGCCGCCAGTTCCACCCGGGCGACGGGCGTGCCCATGGCCGAGGGCGTGGCCATGGGGGTGCGGG
>JBIOZN010000390.1:0-11384 GCA_044871175.1 Acidimicrobiales bacterium
TTCTGGGACGGCCCGGCGGTGGCGGTGGCGGCGAAGCTGCTGGGCCGCTGGACATCGCTGGGAGGGGCGGGCGGGGCCGGGGTCGTGGTGGGACCGACGGCCGCCAGGGCGGGCAGGGTCGAGGCCACGGCGGCCGACGTCGACGGGGAGGAGGCGTCGGCCGGCGGCGGCCCGGCCACGACGTCGCCGTCCCACAGGGTGCCGAAGAAGACACGAGCGGCCACCAGGAAGGCGACCACGACGGCGGCCGAGAGGACCCGCTTGCCCCACACCGACCACCACGAGGGGTTGAGCCGGGCGCCGCAGATCTGGCACCACCGCCACCCTTGGCGGGTGAGCGCTGTGCACGTCGGGCAGGCGATCGGCGTCCGGCGCGAAGACCTCAACATCCGCCGGCGATGCTACGGCGCGCCGCCCACGTGCCGGCGGCGCCCTCGGGCGCTAGGCCGCCAGCGCCTCGGGCAGGGGCTCGGCGTGCACGATGGTGAGGCGCTTGGTGGCCCGGGTGAGCGCGACGTAGAGGGCGCGCAGCCCCTGGGCCTCCTCGGCGACGATACGCCCGGGCTCGACCACCACCACGCCGTCGAGCTCGAGCCCTTTCACCAGTCCGATCGGCAGGACGGTGACCTTGGCGTCGAGGCCGTCGGTGCCGCCCCGGCCGACGGGCAGCCCGGCGGCCACGAGGGCGTCACCGACCGGGCCGGTGAGCGAAGCCGGCGTCACCACGGCGACATTGCCCTCGCCCACCACGGCGAGCAGGTCCTGCACCGCGCGCACCATCCGGTGGGGGAACGCCGCCGGCGTCACGCTCATGATGACGGGGGGTGCGTCACCCTCACGCACGGCCACGGGAGGGCTGAGGGCCGGGGCGGCCACCCGCAGCACGCGCCGGGCCAGCCCCATCACGCTGGCCGGGATCCGGTAACCCACGGTGAGCTCGGTCACCCGCGCCGGTCGGCGGTGGGGCAGATGGGTGAGGATGTCACCCCAATCTCGCGGGGCCTGCTGCCCGGTGGCCTGGGCGATGTCGCCGACGATCGTCATGGAGCCACTGAGGCTGCGGCGCTCGGCCATCCGCAGCTGCATCGGCGACAGGTCCTGGACCTCGTCCACCACGATGTGCCCGTAGGTGCGGATCTCGTCGTCCTCGCTGGGCCGCCCGCCACGGTGGCGCGGCCCGAGCAGCTCCCGGGCCTCGTCGAGCAGGGCGACATCGGCGTCGGTCCAGCGCACGTCGGCCAGGTTGGCCGAGCGGGCACGATGCAGCAGGAGCGCCTCGTCCTCGCTGAGGTGCTTGCCGGCGGCCAGGCGCAGCAAGGCGCGCGAACCGAACAGGTCGTGGAGCAGCTGCGCCGGCGTGAGCACCGGCCACATGCGCTCGAGCGCCTCCCGCACGGCGGCCTCGTGGCGGATGCGCTCCCGCACCGCCTCGCCCGACAGCTCCGCTCGGGCCGAGGCCGCCAGCGCGGCGAACACCTCCCCCTCCACGAAGCGCCGGGCGGCGTTGTGGCGGCGGTACCGGCGGCGGGCGGCGGTGACGATGCGCTGGCTCTCGCTCACCCGCAGGCGCAGGAACGTCGTGCCGTAGGGGACGACGAGGTCGTCGCGCAGCGGCCGGGCCCGATCCCGCACCGCCTTGGCCAGGACGGCGGCCATGCGCGCGTCGCCCTTCACCCGGGCGACCGCCGCCGGATCGGTGCCCCCGAAGCGCACGTCGGGCACGAGGTCGGCTAGCACGACCTGTTCGACCCCGGCCTCGCCCAGCGACGGCAGCACCCGTTCGATGTAGCGCAGGAACAGCCGGTTGGGGCCGATGACCAGCACGCCCTGGTCTTCGAGCGGGAAGCGGTGGGTGTAGAGGAGGTAGGCGGCCCGGTGCAGGGCGACCACCGTCTTGCCCGTGCCCGGACCGCCCTGGACGACCAGGACACCGCCGAGGGGTGAGCGGATGATCTCGTCCTGCTCGGCCTGGATGGTGGCGACGATGTCGCCCAGTTGGCCGGTGCGGCCCTGCTCGAGGGCGGCCAACAGGGTGGAGTAGCCCCGCAGCTCGGTCCCGGCGACGGCGGGCGCGGTGGCCACGTCGCCGTTGCCGTCGGTCCTGATGCCGTCGGTACCGGTGCCGTCGATATCGGTCCCGATGCCGAGGTGGCCCCGCCCGAACAACTCGTCCTCGATGGCCAGCAGGTCGCGGCCGCGTATCGAGAAGTGGCGGCGGCGGGCCAGACCCATGGGGTTGCGCCCGGTGGCCCGGTAGAACGGCTCGGCCACCGGCGCCCGCCAGTCGACCACCACCGGCTCGCGCTGGCGGTCGCTCACCGCCAGGCGGCCGATGTGGAAGCTCTCGATGCCGCCGGTGAACGCGACCTCGTCGGCCGTGGCCACCCGGTCGATGCGGCCGAACACCAGGGCGGCGTCGTTGAGCTCGAGCTGGGTGAGGCGGTTGCGGATGTTCTCCTCGAACACCTCTTGCTCGTAACGGGCCTGATGGGTGCCGCCCCGCCCCACCTCGGTGAGCTGGCGCAGCCGCCATGCCTCCTGGCGAGACCAGTCGAGGCACTCGTAGGCGTAATCGATGTACGCCTGCTCCTCGGCCAGGTCGGGGTGCTCGTTCATGTGCTCGTCAACGGGTCACCCACGCGCCCCCCGGGGGCACGGGGACTGAACAGCGTACCAAGGGGGCCCGTGCGAGCATGACCCCGTATGGCATCCGCCCCGCTCCGAGTCGGGCTCGTGCTGGGCGCCGGCGGGCTGACCGGCCACGCCTACCACGTCGGCGTCCTCGGCGCGGTGGAGGACGTCCTGGGCATCGACGTCCGCGACGCCGACGTCATCGCCGGCACGTCGGCGGGCGCGGGCGTGGGCGCCCTCCTGCGCGCCGGTTTGTCAGTAGCCGACCTCCGCGCCCGGGCCGAGGGCCGCTCCCTGAGCGCCCACGGGCAGGCGTTGGCCGCCGGCCTGCCCGCCAGCGAACGCGACCCCCTCCCCCCGTTCCGCTGGCCGTCCGGCCGACCCCGGCCCGGTGCACCCACGCTGATCCGCGCCGGGCTCTCCCGCCCGTGGCAGCTGCGGGTCGGCCACGTGCTCGCCGGGGCGATGCCCGAAGGGCGCGTGTCGGGGGCGCCCTTCCAGGCGCTGCATGACCATTTCCACTGCGGGCGCCGCTGGCCGGACCGGCCGCTGTGGATCACCGCCGTCCGGGTGCGCGACGGCGCCCGGGTGGTGTTCGGACGCGATCCCTCGCCCTCCCCCAGCGTGGGTACGGCGGTGGCGGCGTCGTCGGCCATTCCCGGCTACTTCACGCCCGTCGAGATCGAGGGGGAGCGCTACGTCGACGGTGGCGCGCACTCCCCGACCCAGCCCCACCTGGTCGGCGGGCTCGACCTGGACGTCATCGTCGTGTCTTCCCCGATGTCGGCCCGGCCCGGGCGGGCCATGGCCGGCGCGACGGGGTGGCACCCACGTCTGGTGGGGCGCCCCTGGCACCACGTCCGCCTGGGCCGGGAGCTGGCGGCCTTGCGGCGACGCTCCCCCGACGCGCGCATCCTGGTGTTCGAGCCGACGCCCGCCGACCTGGCCGTGATGGGCCGCTCGGCCATGGACCCGCGGAAGATGGCCGGCGTCGCCGTCGCCGCCGAGGCCAGCGCGCAGGCGGCGCTGGCCCGCGCCGAGGGCCGCCGGCGCGGCGGCGCGGCCTGAATCCGGCCCCGGCCTCGCGGTCGCTCGGCGCGCCAGGAGCAGGTTCTGCAGGTTCTGCTCGCCGGGCGCGCCGAGTGTTCCTGGTGCGCCGAGACCCCGGAACGAGACGCCGATAGCGTCCGCAGGCGATGACCGCGCCCGCCACCGCTGCGTTCCTGGCCGCCTGCCGGAGCGAGCCCGTGCCCCACACGCCGGTGTGGTTCATGCGCCAGGCGGGGCGGTCGCTGCCCGAGTACCGCGCCATCCGGGGCGAGGGCTCGATCCTCGACGCCCTGAAGCAGCCGGAGCTGGCGGCCGAGATCACGCTGCAGCCGGTGCGCCGTTACGCGGTCGACGCCGCCATCATCTACTCCGACATCGTCGTGCCCGTGCACGCCATCGGTTTCGGCGTCGACGTCGCCCCGGGCACCGGCCCGGTGGTGAGCGAGCCGTTCCGCTCGGCCGCCGACCTCGCCCGCCTGCGGGCCCTCGATCCCGAGGCCGACACCCCGTGGGTCCTCGACACGATCGGCATCCTGGCCGGCGAGCTGTCCGTGCCCCTCATCGGCTTCGCCGGCGCGCCCTTCACCGTCGCCAGCTACCTGGTCGAGGGCGGCCCGTCCCGCACCTACGCCCACACCAAGGCGCTCATGCACACCGACGAGGCCACCTGGCATGCGCTGGCCGACCGCCTCGCCGACCTCGCCATCGCGTCGCTGCGTTCCCAGATCGACGCCGGTGTCCAGGCCGTGCAGCTGTTCGACTCCTGGGCCGGTGTCCTAGCCCCCGGCGAGTACGCCCGTTTCGCCCTCCCCCACAGCGCCCGCGTCCTGGCGGCGGTGGGGGCGATGGGAGTGCCCCGCATCCACTTCGGCGTGATGACGGGCGAACTCCTCGGGCTCATGGCCGATGCCGGCGCCGACGTGGTGGGCGTCGACTGGCGGGTGCCCCTCGACGTGGCCCGCCACCGCATCGGCCCGCACGTGGGCGTGCAGGGCAACCTCGACCCCGCGCTGTGCCTGGCCGGCTGGGACGTGGTGGAGGAGGCCGCCGACGACGTCCTCGCCCGCAACGAGGGCCGGCTCGGGCATGTTTTCAACCTCGGCCACGGCGTGCTGCCCGACACCGACCCGGCCGTACTCGAACGCCTGGTCGACCACGTCCACGCCCGCACCGCCGCCACGGTGGAGGCACGCCGGTGACCGCGCCCACCGGCGTGCTGGTGATGGCCTACGGCACGCCCCGCTCGCCCGCCGAGATCGAGCCCTACTACACCGACATCCGGCGGGGCCGGCCTCCCACGCCCGAGCTGCTGGCCGATCTCACCGCTCGCTACGCCGCCATCGGCGGGGTGAGCCCGCTGGCGGGCCGCACGGAGGCCCAGCGGGCGGCGCTGGCGGGCGCCCTCCAGGAACGGGCGCCCGACGTCTTCCCTCCCGAGGCCGTCGTGCTCGGGCAGAAGCACGCCGAGCCCCGCATCGAGGCGGCGGTGGCCGAGCTCGCCCGGCGGGGCTTTGGGCGGGCCGTGGGTCTCGTGCTGGCCCCGCACTACTCGGCCCTGTCGGTGGGGCAGTACCTCGAGCGGGCGGCCGCCGCCGGCACTGAGACGGGGGTCGACATCCTGGGGATCGACGGCTGGCACCTCGAACCCGCCTACCTCGACTTCTGCGCGGCCGGCGTCGATGCTGGCCGCCGGCGCGTGCCGCCGCGCAGCCGCGTCCTGTTCACCGCCCACTCGCTGCCGGCGCGGATCCTGGCGACCGGTGACCCCTATCCCGACCAGCTCCGGGCCACCGCGGCCGCCGTGGCCGAGCGCGCCGGGCTGGCGAGCTATCAGTGGGACGTGGCCTGGCAGTCGGCCGGGCGCACCCCCGAGCCGTGGCTGGGGCCCGACCTCCTCTCGGTGATCGACGACCTGGCCACGGCCGGCGTGCCCGGCGTGCTCGTGTGCGCCTGCGGCTTCGTGGCCGACCATCTCGAGGTGCTGTACGACCTCGATATCGAAGCCGCCGGGCGGGCCGCCGCCGCCGGCATCGCCTTCACCCGTACCCCGGCGGTGAACGCCGACCCCGGCGTCATGGCGGCGCTGGCCGAGCGCGTCCTCCAACGAGCCGGGGTACCGGCGCCCACGTGAGGGGCGGCGGGCGGGTCGCGGTCGTCGGCGGCGGGATCGCCGGGCTGAGCGCCGCCTTCGAACTCAGCGACGGACCCGGCGAGCACGACGTCGTCGTGTTCGAGGCCGACGACCGCCTCGGGGGCAAGCTGCGGACGTCCGACCTCGGCGGCCGACCCATCGATGAGGGCGCCGACGCCTTCCTCACCCGGCGGCCCGAGGCCCTCGACCTGGCCCGCCGGGTCGGGCTGGCCGACCGGCTCGTGCACCCGGCCGAAGGATGGGCGTCGGTGTTCTGGCACGGGCGGCGCGTCCCGCTGCCCGGCGACCTCGTGCTGGGCGCGCCCGCCGGTGTCGCCGGCGTGGTGGCGCTGGCCCGCAGCCCGCTGGCCGGCCCGCTGGTGGCCGCCCGGGCCGCCGCCGAGCCCCTGGCCGCCGCGCTGGGCCGCGCCCGCCACCGCGGCCGTGACGACTCGCTCGGGGCCGAGGTCCGCCGCCGCTTCGGTCGGGGAGTGGCCGAGCGTCTCGTCGACCCCTTGCTCGGCGGCATCAACGCCGGCGACACCGACCACCTGAGCCTGCGGGCCGCCAGCCCGCCATTGGCGGCGGCGGCCGAGTCCCACCGCAGCCTGCTCATCGGCCTGGCGCGCCAGCGCGCCGCGGCACCCGGGGGGCCGGTGTTCGCCACGCCCCTCGGCGGCACGGCCGAGCTCGTCGAAGCCGTGGCCGCTCGCCTCGCCCCGCGGGTGGACGTGCGCCTCGGCACCGCGGTCCACGCCGTCGAGCCGTCCGGCGGCGGCTGGACGGTGGACGGCGAGCGCTTCGACGCGGTGGTACTGGCCGTGCCCGGCTGGGTGGCGGCATCGCTGCTCGAACGCGTGGTGCCGGCGGCCGCCCGCGGCCTCGGGGCCGTGCCCTACGCGTCGGTCGCCATGGTCACCCTGATCGTGCCCACAGTGGCCTTCGCACCGGCGCCGGCGGGCAGCGGGGTGCTCGTGCCCGAGGCCGAACAGCGACACATCACGGCGGTGAGCTTCGGTTCGCGCAAATGGGCGCACTGGGGGCGCCCCGGCCAGGAGGTGCTGCGCGTCTCGGTCGGCCGCGACGGCGACGAGCACGCCTTCGACTACGACGACGACACGCTCGTGCGGGCGGTGCTGGCCGACCTGGCCGACGTCGCCGGGCTGCGCGGCGACCCCGCGGCCGTGCGCATCACCCGTTGGCCGCGGTCGTTCCCGCAGTACCGGCCCGGGCACCTCGACCGGATCGCCGCCGCCGAGGCGGCGCTGGCTCGCGACGCGCCCGGGCTGGTGCTGGCGGGCGCCGCCCTGCGGGGACTCGGCATCCCGGCGTGCGTGGGCTCGGGCCGGGCGGCGGCGCAGGCCGTGCGCGCCCACCTGGCCCGGGTGGCGGCGTGAGCCGCAGCGGCACCGGCAACGACGTGAGCCCCGGCACCGGGCGCGCCCGTGCGGGCGGCGCCCTCGCCGCCCTGGGCGCCGGTCTGCTGGTGTGCGCCGCCCTGCCTCCCTGGGGGTGGTGGCCCCTCGCCCTGGTGGGCATCGCCGTCTTCGACCGGCTCCTCGCCCAGCGGTCGGCGCCGTCGCGCGCCGCTCGCGGCTTCGCCTTCGGGCTCGGGTGGCTCGCCCCCGGCATGTGGTGGATGTGGCAACTGTCGATCCCCGGGTACGTCGTCGCCACCCTCGCCTTCGCCGGCTACGCGGCCGTGGCCGCCCTCGCCACCCCTCCGGCCCCGCCGGTGCGGCGCGCCGTCGGACTGGCGGCCGCCCTCACGCTCACCGAGGGGCTGCGCTTCTCCTTCCCGTTCGGGGGCGTGCCGCTGGCCACGCTGCCCATGGGCCAGGTGGGCTCTCCCCTCGCCGGCGCCTCGCCGCTCGGCGGACAGCTGCTCGTCACCGCCCTCACCGTGCTCGCCGGCACCGGGCTGTCGGCCCTCGCCCACCGGCGGCCGGCGTGGCCCGCCTGGCCCGCCGGCCTCGCCCTCGTCGCCGTTCCCCTCGCCGTCGCCGCCCTCGGCCCCCCCGTGGCCCACGCCACCACCGACGTGGTCGCCGCTCCGCCGGTCACCGTCGCCGCCGTGCAGGGCGGCGGCCCGCAAGGCACCCGGGCCGCCACCACCGACGAACGTGAGGTGTTCGCCCGCCACCTCGCGGCCACGGCGACGATCTCCTCCGGCGTCGACCTCGTCGTGTGGCCCGAGAACGTGGTCGACGTCAACGACGGCACCTTCGCCGGTGGGGCCGACGGGTACCTGCCGGCGGTCGCCGCGCAGGCCGGCCGCCTCGGCGCGCCCGTCCTGGTGGGCGTCACCGAGGAGACGCCCGGCGGGCGCCGGTTCCTCAACGCCGAGGATGTGGTCGCCCCCGACGGCACCGTCGTCGACCGCTACGTCAAGGTGCGCCGGGTGCCCTTCGGCGAGTACCTGCCGTGGCGCGGCTTCATCGAGGCGGTGCAGCCCTCGGCCGGCCGGCTGGTGCCCAAGGACGCGGTGGCCGGCCGGCCGCCGGCCGTTCTCGACGTGCCCGGGGTGGGCCGAGTCGCCGGGGTGATCTCGTGGGAGGTGTTCTTCGGCGGGCGCGCTCGCGACGGCGTCGGCGCCGGCGGTGCACTGCTGGTGAACCCCACCAACGGCGCCAGCTACACGGGCACCATCGTGCAGACCCAACAAGTGGCGGCGTCGCGCCTGCGGGCACGGGAGACGGGGCGGTGGGTCGTGCAGGTCGCGCCCACCGGCCTCTCCGCCCTGGTGACGCCGGGCGGCCGCATCGTCGAGCGCTCGGGCGTGTCCGAGCAGCGCGTCATCATCGGCGAGGTCGAGCGCGTCACAGGGTCCACGCCGTACGTGCGCTACGGCGATCGGCCGTGGTTCGCCCTGGCCGCGCTGGCCCTGGCCGGCGCCTGGCTGCTGCCGCGGCGTTCCCGCCGCCAGGCCCAGCCCGACGTCGTCACAGCTCGATGAGCACGGTCACCGGTCCGTCGTTCACCAGCTCCACCGCCATCTCCGCGCCGAAGCGGCCGGTGGCCACCGTGGCGCCCCGCCGGCGCAGCGCGTCGACCACGGCAGCGACCAGCGGCTCGGCGTGCTCGGGCCGGGCCGCCGCGATCCAGCTCGGGCGGCGGCCCCGCGACGTGTCGCCGTAGAGCGTGAACTGGCTGACGACGAGCACGGCGCCCGTGGTGTCGGCAATGGATCTGTTCATCACGCCCGCGTCGTCGTCCATCACGCGCAGGTGCCACAGCTTGTCGGCCAGGCGTTCGGCCCTCGCCTGGTCGTCGTCGTGGGTGACGCCCACCAGCACGGCCAGCCCCGCGCCGATCTCGCCCACCGGCTCGCCGCCCACCGTCACTCGTGCCCGGCTCACCCGCTGGACGACGGCGCGCACGGCGATGTTCTAGGCGCCACCATGGGGGCGTGCTGGAGCTGGCCGCGGGCGAGGCGCACGCCACCGTGAGCGAGGCCGACGGCGGGCGCCTGGCGTCGCTCGTCGTGGCCGGCCGCGAACGACTCGTCCTCGCCGGCGCGGGCCGGTCGGTGCTGCACTGGGGCGCCTTCCCGATGGTGCCGTGGGCCGGGCGGATCCGCCACGGCCGGTTCCGCTTCGACGGTCAGCACTACGCGCTGCCGGCCACGTTCGAGGGCCACGCCATCCACGGCGTGGGCTACGACCGACCCTGGACGGTGCTCGACGACACGACGCTCGCGGTCGAGCTCGGGCCCCCCTGGCCCTTCGGCGGCCATGCCGTCGCCCGCTTCGCACTCGCCGCCGACCGCTTGCAGTGGACCCTCGAGGTGCACGCCGACGCGCGAGCGATGCCGGCGCAAGCGGGATGGCACCCGTGGTTCACCAAGCCGGCGACGCTGCACTTCGAGCCCGGCCGCATGTACATCAAGGACCCCGACGGCGTACCCACCGGCGAGCTTGTACCTCCCACTCCCGGGCCGTGGGACGACTGCTTCCGCGAAGTCGACCGCCCGCCCGAGCTCACCTGGGCCGACGGGGTCACGCTCACGGTGCATTCGGATGCCGACCACTGGGTCGTGTTCGACCAGCCTTCGTTCGCCACCTGCGTGGAGCCCCAGACCGGCCCGCCCGACGGCTTCACGCTCGCCCCTGCCGTGATCACGCCCGGTCACCCGCTGGTCACCACGATGGAGTTGCGCTGGCGCTGATCGGGTCGCCCGGAGAATTCTCGACCCCCGCCGATAGTGTGCGCCGCCTATGCCTGCGCCCCCCGGTCCCGACGATGCCCTGCGCATCGCCTTCCTGTCGTACCGGGGCAAACCCCACATCGGGGGCCAGGGCGTCTACACCCGCCACCTCACGAAGGCACTCGCCGACCTCGGTCACCATGTCGAGGTACTGGGCGGCCAGCCCTACCCGACGCTCGACCCGCGGGTCGCTCTCGTCGAGCTCCGCAGCCTCGACATCTTCAATGACACCTACCCGGGCCGCTTTCCCGCGTTCTGGGAGTTCGATGACTGGACCGACGTACTCGAGGCGGCCCAGTTCTCCACCGGTGTGTTCCCCGAGCCGCTGGCCTTCAGCGCCCGGGCGTGGCGCCACTTGAAGGCCCGCGACGACATCGACATCGTCCACGACAACCAGAGCCTGGGCTACGGCGTGCTCGCCATCGCCCGCCGGTTTCCCACCATTGCCACCCTGCACCACCCCATCACCGTCGACCGGCGCCTCGAGGTCGAGCACGCGCCCACCCGGTTCAGGCGCTTCTCTATCCGGCGCTGGTACGGCTTCGTCGACATGCAGGCGCGGGTGGCCCGGCGCCTGCCGCGGGTCATCGTGGTGAGCGAGAACTCGATTCGCGACATCCACGCCGAGATGGGCGTGCATGTCGAGCGGATGCGCCTCGTCCCCGTGGGCGTCGACCCCGAGCGGTTCCGGCCCCGCCCCGACGTGGCGCGCGTGCCGGGGCGCCTCATCACGACGGCCTCGGCCGACGTGGCCATGAAGGGCCTGTCGTTCCTGCTCGAGGCGGTGGCCAAGCTGCGCACCGAACGCGACGTCACCCTCACCGTGATCGGCACGCCCAAGCCGGGCGGCCGCGCCGCCGAGGCCATCGAGCGCCTCGGTCTGGCCGACGCCGTGACGTTCGTGTCGGGCGTGAGCGACGAACGCATCGTCGAGCTGTACGCCGAGGCCGAGCTGGCCGTCGTGCCCAGCCTGTACGAGGGCTTCTCCTTGCCCGCGGTCGAGGCCATGGCCACGGGCACGTGCGTGGTGGCCACCACCGGCGGGGCCCTGCCCGAGGTCACCGGCCCCGACGGCGAGACCGTGTTGGCCTGCGTGCCCGGTGACACCGACGCGCTCACCGCCGCCCTGGCCCGGGGCCTCGACGACCCGCGTCTGCGGGCGCGGGTGGGGGCGGCCGGGCGCCAGCGGGTGATCGAGCGGTGGAGCTGGCGGCACACGGCCGCGCGCACGGTGGAGCAGTACCGCGATGTGCTCGAGCGGCGAGCCGCCGGTTCGTGCTGACGGTCCGCTACGAACGCCTCGGCGTGCGTCCGGGTGATCGCCTGCTCGATATCGGCAGCGGGCTGGGTCGCCACGCGTACGAG
>JBIOZN010000391.1:0-2752 GCA_044871175.1 Acidimicrobiales bacterium
CTGCTGGACGACCTGGCCGGGGCCGTGGCCGAGGCCGGGGTCGACCCGTCGGTGCTGGAGGCGGCCGACGACGAGCGCTGGGACGACCCCGTGGTCGCCTCCACCGAGCGGGCCATTGGCCTCGTGGGCGAGGAGGTGGGCGTGCCGATCATCGTCGTGCCCGGGTCGCGAGCGACCTACTTCGGTCCGGTGGTGTCGCCACCGCCCACCGGCGACGACGCGCTCGCCCTTTGGGACGCCTACGTGGCCTTCACCCGGATACCCGGCGTGTACGAGCTGAAGCGCTCGCGCACGGAAGGCCCCCAACTCCCCGCCCGTCCGCGGCTCGGCTGATCACCGCCCCGCCAGCACGAGCGGGTTGCCGGCCAGACGGGCCCGCACCCGCCCCGGCACTGCCGCGAACACCTTGCGCATCACCGTGGCCAGCTCGGCGGGCGCCAGGGTGCCGGCCAGGTAGCCACCCCACTGCTCGGGCGAGAGCACGGTGAAGAAGGCGTCGAAGAAGCACCGCTGCCCACCCCGGTCGAGGCGCAGCAGGGCCTCGAGCCCGTAGCGCTCCAACCGGCGCACGCGCCGCCGGCGGGCCGGCCACACGGCGTCCCACCCGGCCCGGGCGGCGGCCGCCGGCGTCGCCCGTCGTCCCACGAGGGCGTCGGCCAACGCCCGGCCCAGACGGGGGGCGGCCCGCAGGGAGGCGGCCACCGAGTAGCCCGTGGCCGGGTGCACGAACCCGCCGGCGGCGCCGAAGCCGACTTCCCGCTGCGAGGGCGGGGGCAGGGCCCCGCCCATGGCGATACGCACGACTTCGCGCCCCACGACCTCGACGGTCAGGCCGGCGGAGGCCAGCCGGGCGTCGAGCCGGGCCGCCAGCACGTCGACGGGCAGCGCCGGGCGCCGGGCCAGCGATGTCTCCTCCAGCAGGGTCGTGCCGTCGCCCAGGTCGAGGGCGTACAGGAAGGTGGGATCGGGGTCGTCGGGCGGGCCCCCGGAGAAGTCCATGAGCGTGGCCGCTCCAGCCCCGGGCCGGCCGGCGTCGTCCACCCGGGCCACGATGCCGTAGGCCGCCTGGAAGGCGGGACGCGGCCGAGGCGGGCGGGGCACCAGGACCGGATCGGCCCCGCTGGCGTCGACCACGACCTTGCCGGTGACGGTGCGCCCGTCGGCCAGCACCACCGTGGACCGCCAGCGGTCGTGGTTGGCGCCGACGACCCGGCCGGCGTGCACCGCGCCGCCACCGTCATGCACCCGCTGGCGCAGAGTGCCGGCCAGCGCACGGTTGTCGAGCACGGCGTAGGGGCGGTCGAGGACGTGGCGCTCGTCGCCCACCACCACCACCTGCTCGCAGCGGGCGCGGAACGGGTCGCCCAGCCCGAGGTCGGCGAGCTCGTCGACCCACACGCCGTAGGTGGCGGGCCACTCGGCTTCGGGGGAAGGGGCCACCAGCGCCACTGCGAGCCCGCTACCGGCCACCGCCGCGGCCGCCGCCCACGCCGCCGGTCCGCCGCCGACGACGACGACGTCGAGGGTCACCCTCGAGTGGTCCCGGTCAGTCGGCGTACTCGGCGATGAGGGCGGCGCCGACGATGCCGGCGTTGTTGAACAGCTCGGCGGGCACCACCTCGCAGGGCAGGTCGAGGTGGGGCAGGAACTTGTCCGCCTTCCGCGATACGCCGCCGCCGATGATGAACAGGTCGGGCCACAGCACCGCGTGCAGGTGGCGAAGGTACTTCTGGACCCGCTTGGCGTAGGCCGACCACGACAGGGTCTCGCGGTCGCGGGCCGAGGCGGCGGCACGGGTCTCGGCGTCGTGGCCGTCGAGCTCGAGATGGCCCAGCTCGGTGTTGGGCAGCAGCACGCCGTCGTGGAACACGGCCGTGCCGATGCCGGTGCCCAAGGTGACCATCACGACGACGCCCTTGCGGCCCTCGCCCACGCCGAAGCGCATCTCGGCCACGCCGGCGGCGTCGGCGTCGTTGGCCAGCGTCACCTCGCGCCCCAGCTTCTTGGTGAACTCGGCGTCGGCGTCGAGGTCGATCCAGCTCTCGTGCATGTTGGCGGCCGTGCGCACGACGCCGTGCTGCACGACGCCCGGGAACGTGATGCCCACATGGCCGGTGACGTCGAAATGCTCGATCACCTGGCCCACGACACCCTGCACGTCGTTCACGGTGGCCGGACGAGGCGTGTCGATGCGGAAGCGCTCGCCGACGAGCTCGCCAGTGGAGAGGTCGACCGGCGCGCCCTTGATGCCACTGCCGCCGATGTCGACGCCCAGCCGGCGCTCGCTCACCGTGCCCCCTCCGCCTCCAACTGGGCCATGCGGCGGAACAGCTCGACCACGTCCGGACTGCGGTGCTCCGGGTCGATCTCCCGGTACACGGCTTCCACGTTGGCCGCCACCCGACCCCGTTCACCCCAGGCCGCGAAGGGCCCCAGCGCGATGTCGCGCGCGGCCTCCTCGGCCGTCATGCCGGCGGCGGCGCGAGCGCGGGCCTCGGCGTCGATGAAGGTGAGGTAGTCGCGCACCTCGGCGACGCCGGCCTTGTCGGTGACGGGCCCGTGCCCGGGCACGATCGTGTCGACGTCGAGGGAGCAGATCAGGTCGCAGGCGGCCACCCAGTTCGACAAGGGCCCGGCCCACACGATCGGCGTGCCGTGGATGAACAGGATGTCGCCGGTGAAGATGGTGGCGTCGGCGGGCGAGTGCACCAGGATGTCGCCCCGGGTGTGCGCCGGGCCGACCTGGATGAGC
>JBIOZN010000392.1:0-2451 GCA_044871175.1 Acidimicrobiales bacterium
CGTGGAGGGCCACTCCCTCGCCGCCCTCGAACGCCTGGCCGAGGTCATCGCCACCTGAGGCCCGTAGGGTGGCCGGCGATGCGCGAGATCCTGGAGGACGTGGAACGGTGGCGCGAGGCCGGCCAGCGCGTGGCCGTGGCCCGGGTGGTCGACATCGAGGGCTCCGGCCCCCGCGACCCCGGGGCGGCCATGGCCGTGAACGAGGCCGGTGAGGTGGTCGGGTCGGTGTCGGGCGGCTGCGTGGAAGGCGCCGTCGTCACCGAGGCCCTCGAGGTGCTGGAAGGCGATGGCGCGCCCCGGCTGGTGACGTTCGGCTACTCCGACGACGAGGCCTTCGCCGTCGGGCTGACGTGTGGCGGCACCATCCACCTGTTCATCGAGCCGCTCGACTGGTAGGCCCCGGGTGACGCTGTTCGACACGTTGCGGGACGGCCTGCGCGCCGAGCAGCCGGTGGCCCTGGTGACGGTGATCGCCGGCCCGCACCTGGGCGCCAAGCTGCTCGTCCGGCCGGGCCAGCCGCCCGAGGGGACGCTGGGCCACGCCGCCCTCGACCGCGTGGCCGCCCGGGACGCGCTGGCCGAGTTGGAGGCGGGGCGCACCGGCGTGCGCCACTACGGCGCCGAGGGGCAGGCCAACCCCCAGACCCAGCCCGGTGTCGAGGTGGTGAGCGTCTTCTGCGAGAGCTTCGCCCCGCCGCCGCGCATGCTCATCTTCGGGGCGGTCGACTTCACCGCCGCGCTCGCCCGGGTGGCCAAGGTGCTGGGCTACCGGGTCACGGTGTGCGACGCCCGGGAGGTGTTCGCCACCACCAAGCGCTTCCCGATGGCCGACGAGGTCGTGGTCGACTGGCCGCACCGCCTGCTCGAGCGGGTCGGGCCCGCCCTCGGCCCTCGGGACGCGGTGGCCGTGCTCACCCACGACCCCAAGTTCGACGTCCCCGCCATCCAGGGCGCCCTCGCCACCGCCGTCGGCTACATCGGCGTGATGGGCAGTCGCACCACCCACGCCAAGCGCCGGCAACGCCTGGCCGAAGTGGGTGTGGACCGGCCCGAGGAGCTGGCCCGCCTGATGGCGCCGATCGGCCTCGACATCGGGGCCCGCAGTCCGGAGGAGACGGCCATCTCCATCTGCGCCGAGATCATCGCCCGCCGCACCGGGCGGGGCGCGCCCAGCCTGCGGGACGCCGACGGCCCCATCCACCCGTGACCACCACGTCTCGGCGCGATATCCGCCATATGTGGCGTCTTTCGCGCCGAGAGTCCGGCCAGGACGGGCGGGCACCCTGACCACCGCCGGCGTCGTGCTGGCGGCCGGGTCGGGTTCACGCTTCGCCGGGCCGACCCCCAAGCTGCTCGCGCCACTGCGGGGCCGCCCCCTCGTCGCCTGGGCCCTCGACGCCGCCGCCGCCGCCGGGTTCGCCGAGGTGCTGGTGGTCACCGCCGCCGTCGACCTCAGCGGCCTGGCCCTCCCGGCCGACGTGCGCCTGGTGCCCAACCCCCGGGCGGCCGAGGGCCAGTCGACCTCGCTGGTCGCCGCCCTCGACGCCGCCGAGGCGGCCGGCCACGACGCCGTCGTCGTCGGGCTCGCCGACCAGCCCTTCGTGACCCCCGAGGCCTGGCGCGCCGTCGCCGCCGTCACCGATCGCCCGATCGCGGTGGCCACCTACGACGGCCGGCGGCGCAACCCTGTGCGCCTCGCCGCGTCCGTGTGGGGCGACGTGCGCGCCACCGTCACCGGCGACGCCGGCATGCGCCAGCTCTGGGACCGGTGGCCCGATCGGATCGCGGAAGTAGGGTGCCCCGGCAGTCCCGAGGACATCGACACTACGGAGGAACTGGCGCGATGGAACTCGTAAACGACTTCACCGTGAACGTCCCCGTCGACGAGGCGTGGACGACGCTCACCGATGTCGAGCGCATCGCCCCGTGCATGCCCGGCGCGCAGTTGCAGGAGATCGAGGGCGACACGTACCGGGGCATCGTGAAGGTGAAGGTCGGCCCCATCACCGCCCAGTTCAAGGGCGAGGCCAACTTCGTCGAACAGGACGAGACCGCCCACCGCGCCGTCCTCAAGGCCGCCGGGCGCGACACGGGCGGGAAGGGCAACGCCTCGGCCCTCATCACCGCCCAGCTCGAACCGGCGGGCGACACCACGCACGTCACCGTGTCCACCGACCTCACCATCACCGGCAAGGTGGCCCAGTTCGGGCGGGGCGCGCTGGCCGACGTCAGCACGAAGCTGCTGCGCCAGTTCGTCGACTGCCTCGAGTCCACCGTGCTCGCCCAACCGGCGCCCGCCACCACCACCATGGGGGTGGCCGCCCCGTCGGAGGCCACCGCCGCGGCCCCCCCGACACGGCCGGGCGGCCCCTCCAGCGGGGGCGAAGTGGCCACCGCGGCCGCCACCGCCAGCCAGGCGGTCGGCGCGTCTGGCGGCGAGACGGTCACCGC
>JBIOZN010000393.1:0-2029 GCA_044871175.1 Acidimicrobiales bacterium
CGCCACCCGCCGCGAGCCGGTGAACGCCACCTTCGCCACGCCGGGGTGGGTGGCGAGGGCCTCCCCGACCAGCGGCCCGTCGCCGGTGAGGCAGCTGACCAGCCCGGGCGGCAGGCCGGCCCGCTCCGCCAGGTCGCACAGCGCCCATGCCGCCAGCGGCGCCTCGATCGCCGGCTTCACCACCACCGCGCAGCCGGCGGCCAGCGCCGGCGCCAGCTTCCAGACGACGAGGGCGACGGGGAAGTTCCAGGGGGTGATCGCCGCGACCACCCCGACGGGGGCGGGCCGCACCCACGACCCCGTCGCCAGGGTCGGGCCGGGCAGCTGCTCCACCCACATCCGCTCCGCCTCCCCGGCGAAGTGGTGGATCACCTCCGCCGCCCGGGCGACCTCCGCCTGCGCCTCCCCCAGGGGCTTGCCGGTCTCGCGGTGCACCAGCCCCGCCAGCGTCGGCTGCTCGGCGTCGACGAGGGCGGCGTACGCCTCCAGTGCCCGCGCCCGGCCGGAGGGCGCGAGCGCCGCCCACCCCGCCTGGGCCCGCGCGGCGGCGTGGACCGCCCCGTCGACGTCCCCGGTCGTGGCGGCGGCGACCTCCGCCAGCAGCGCCCCGTCGCCGGGAGCCCGGACCTCCATCCACCCCGCGGTGTCCACCCGCCCCCCGCCGGTGATCAGGGGGCGCCGCAGGTCCGGCTGGGTCAGCGCAGCCCCCCGGCGCGACCCTGGGCGCCGGCGCCGTCGACGCGGGCGACCTGGCGGATCCGCCACGACGGCTCATAGCCGGGGACCCGCTGGATCTCCTGCTGGGCGAGGCGGCGGGCGCTCTGCGCGTCGGCGGCCCACACGTCGCAGTGGTGCACGTCGACCCGCACGAAGCGGTCGTCGTCGTCCTCCCAGCGGGCGAAGGTGGCGCGGTAGCGGTGGGTGCCGGGCGCCATCGGGGTGAGCGGCCGCAGCATCCCGAGGCTCCAGCGGGCCTCGTCGCCGCTGCGCTCCACGAGGGCCGCCTCGGCGGCGCGGCGGGCCTCCTGCAGGTCGGGGGCCTCCAGCACCACCCGGGCGGCGACCCGCGGCCGGCGGGCCCCGGGGGGCCGGCGCAGGAGGGTGACCTCCCAGGAGGGGGTGGCGGCGGTGGTCGTCAGCCCTCCTCGATCCGGACCGTGTTGAGCCGCTGGGGCTCGCGGGGCCGGTCGCCGGGGCCGGTGGCGGTGGTGCCGAGTGCCTCCACGACGTCGTGGCCGGCGGTGACCTCGCCGAAGCCGGTGTGGGCGCCGTCCAGCCACGGGGTGGCCTGGGCGGTGACGATGAAGAACTGGCTGCCGTTGGTGTTCGGCCCGGCGTTCGCCATCGCGAGCGTCCCCTTCACCAGCTTGCGCTCGTTGATCTCGTCGGCGAAGTCGTAGCCGGGGCCGCCGGTGCCGGTGCCCTTCGGGCAGCCGCCCTGGATCATGAAGTCGTGGATGACCCGGTGGAAGATCGTGTCGTCGTAGAAGCCCTGCTTCGCCAGGCCCACGAAGTTGCCGACGGTCTGCGGCGCCAGATCCGGCCACAGCTCGAGGGTGATCTCCCCGGCGGAGGTGTCCATCACGGCGGTGTACCTGGTGCCCGGGTCGGCGGGCGGCGGCAGCTCCGGCATCGGTCCCCTCTGGTCGGGTGCGTCACCGGGATTCTGGCACCTCCCCACGCGCCTGCACCCGATGCACGCGAACCGCGATTATGTCGCATAAGTGGTGGGTCGACCGGCCCCCGGACTACCCTCGGGGCATGTCCCCCACCGACCTGGACGAGGAGATCCGCGACCGGATCGGGACGGTCCTCGGCGACGCCAAGGAGCCCCCCGAGGCCACCCCCGTGCGGGCGCGGCGCCGGTGGTGGGCGGCGCCCGACTGGTGGCTGCGGACGGCGGCGTCGGCGGCGGTCGGCAAGCTGGTCGGGGCGGCGATCACCGGGGTCGCGCTGCTGCTGGCGTGGCTGGCGGCGAAGGCCGCCGGCTGGCTGGGCTAGGCCCTCAGCGGGCCGGGGCCGGCGCCCC
>JBIOZN010000394.1:0-14488 GCA_044871175.1 Acidimicrobiales bacterium
TTCGAGCTTTCGCCCGCCCGACATCGTGGTCGCCCGCCCCGAACACGTCAGCGAGCGCGGGGTGGAGGGTCGCGCTGTCCTGGCGATCGGGTCCGCTCACCCCACGACGAGACCTACGACAAGCTCGACTTCTACGAGCGCGTCGGGGTGGGCGAGCTCCTCGTCATCGACGAGCGAGGGGGCACCATCAGAACAGCGTGAGGCCGGCCACGCGGCGTTCGTGGTCGAGCAGCGCCCGCTTCAGCCCGAGGTCGCCGCCGGTGTCGGGGCCGCCGCCATAGCCCACCAGGGCCCCGTGGGCCCCCACCACGCGGTGGCAGGGCACCATGATCGCCATGGGGTTGGTGGCCATGGCCTGGCCCACCGCCCTCGGCCCGTCGGGGGGCGCCTGGCCCAGGCTGCGGGCGAGCTCGCCGTAGGTGGCGGTTGCGGCGTAGGGGATGGCGGCACATCGCGCCAGGGCCGCCTGCTGGAAGGCGGACAGCTGCCCGACGTCGAGGGGCACCTTGAAGCGCCGGCGGCGACCGTCGAGATACTCCTCGAGCTCGGCCACCGCCTGGTCGAGCAGCGGCGACGCGCCGTGGGCGGCCACGGAGCGCTCGCGCACGAACCCGCTCGCCACCACGCCGGCGTCGCTGACCGCGGCGAACACGTGACCGTACGCCGACCCGATCACGGCGGTGGCGACCGGCTGAGCAACGCGGACGACCCCCGGCCGCGCGTCTCCACCCGACACGACCTCGACCGGGTTCATGTCGCCATCCGGCACGGCCGCAGCCCACCGGGCACAGGTCGGCCGGCGTCACAGGTCACGCGTCCACCAGTACGAACATGATCTCGCACTCGCACGCCACCTGGCCGCCCACCAGCGCCCGGCCGTGGCCTTTCCCGGCGCGCGCCGACATGCGGCCGAGCTCGACCTCGAGGCGAAGCTCGTCGCCGGGGCCGACCTGGCGACGGAAGCGGGCGGCGTCGAGCCCGCCGAACAGCGGCAGCCGCCCGGCGAACCGGGCATCGGTCAGCACCGCCACCGCGCCGAGCTGGGCGATCGCCTCGGCCATCAACACGCCGGGCAGCGTGGGCCGACCGGGGAAGTGGCCGGCGAAAAACCATTCGTCCCCGGTGAGCCGCCACACCCCGGCCGCCCGCTCCCCCGCCACCAGGTCGACCACCTCGTCCACGAACAGGAACGGCGGCCGGTGCGGCAGCACGTCGGCGGGCGCGGGCAAGGGCGTCGCGTTCACGTGGCCAACGCCTCCAGCAGCCGGACGGGCGTGTCCTTGGGGCTGATCTTGTACCACGCCTGCTCGACCGTGCCGCTCTCGTCGATGAGGAAGGCGGACCGCTCGATGCCCATGTACGTCTTGCCGTACATCGACTTCTCCTGCCACACGTCGAACGCCTCGGCCACGGCGTGATCGGCGTCGGACAGCAGGGGAAAGCCGAGCCCGTACTTGTCGTCGAACCGCTTCTGCTTGGGGGGCGTGTCGGGACTGATGCCGAGCACCTGGGTGGTGCCGATCTGGGCGGCGATGTCGCGCAGACCGCACGCCTGCGTGGTGCAGCCGGGCGTGTCGGCCTTCGGGTAGAAGTACACGAGCACCTTGCGCCCGCGCAGGGACGCCGTGCTGACGCTGTCGCCGTGCTGGTCGACCAGCGTGAATTCAGGGGCCTGGTCACCGGGCTCGAGCGCCATGGGCAGAACCTAGCTGCGCCATCGCGCCCGCCGGCGGCTGCCCGCGCGCCTCGGGGGACGTGACGACCGCGACCGGGCACGGACACCTCCCGCCACCACTCGTGCTGCCGCCTCGGGCGCGGTGCGGCGCGGCGGCCGGCGGGCGGCCTCAGGCGCGACGGGCCAGGCCGTGGCCGAAGAAGCCCCCCCGGGGCCGAGCGTGGGCGTGGTAGTGGTCGGGGATGTTGCGCATGTTGTCATCGACGTAGTGCTCGAAGGTGAAGTGCTCCTCGACGACGAGGGCCAGCTTGGCGTGCAGGCTGGCCTTCACCGCCTGCGGCGGCGTCGGGTCGTGGGCCTTCCACACCACCATGGGCACGGCGCAGATCTCGCACTCGGCGATCCAGCACTCGTCGTCCTCATGGAACCAGGGCGTGAGGCGGGCCGCCTCGCACAGGTCGCAGGCCACGGCGGCAGGGTAACGGCGGCACCGTGGGTCTCTACGTACCCAGCACGGATGGCGTTTGGCCCCCCGTGCTCCACCCTGGTGCCATGTCGATCTATGACGACCTCGGAGGCGAGGCGACGGTGCGCGCGGCCGTCGACGACTTCTACCGCCGCGTGTTGGGTGACCCGCATCTGGCCGGGTACTTCGCCGGGGTGGACCTCGACCGGCTGAAGGCCCACCAGCGCGCCTTCCTGAGCCAGGCGCTCGCCGGACCCGCCACCTACACCGGCCGCTCCATGCACGCCGCCCACGCCGCCCTGGGCATCACCGACACCGCCTTCGACCGCGTCCTGGGCCACCTCATGGACACGCTCATCGGCGCAGGCGTGGGCGCCACGCCTCGGGCAGTGATCGCCGCCGGCCTGGCCCCACTGCGGGCCGACATCGTCACCGCGCCCGCCGCCTGAGGACAGCCCCTCTAGAGAGGCAAAGCCGCTCGTCGCCTCCGGTGCGGCGTCTCGCCCCCTGGGAGTCTCGGCGCGAATCCGGCCACATATGGCGCCAATCGCGCCGAGACTGGGCGGGAAGGATCAGCCGGCAGCCGGCGCCGACCTAACGACCAGCGGGGCGGCGGGCGCTGACCGAGCGACCAGCGGGGCGGCCGGCGCCGACCGAGCGACCAGCCGGGCGGCCGGCGCCGACCTAGCGACCAGGGGGGCGGCCGGCGCCGACGGGCGCGGCGTCGATCGCCGCCCGCACCTCGGCCACGTAAGCGGCCACCGCGTCGGGCCCGCCGTCCATCAGGCGGCGGACGACCGAGGCACCCTGGACGACTCCGTCGGCGTCGGCCACCGCCTGGGCCGCCTGCTCGGCGTTCGAGACGCCCACGCCGATGAGCACAGGCTTATCGGTCAACGCCCGGCAGCGCCGGGCGATCCGCACGGCCGACGCCGCGAGCCGGTCGCGCTCGCCCGTGACCCCGAGCAGCCCGACGGCGTACACGAAGCCGCAGGCCCGCTCGACCACGCGCAGCAGCCGGGCGTCGTCGGCCGTAGGTGCGGCCAACATGACCGTCTCCACACCGGCCGCGTCGGCCGCCGCGCACCACGGCCCCGCCTCCTCCAGCGGGAGGTCGGGCACGATGGCCCCGGCCACGCCGGCCTCGGCCAGGGAGCGGGCGAAGCGCTCGTGACCCGCCCGGAACACGGGGTTGTAGTACGTCATCACCGCCACCGGGATGCCGGCGTCGAGCCGCCCGATGCCCTCGATCACGGCCAGCGGGGTGGCGCCTGCGGCCAACGCCCGCGTGCTGGCGGCCTGGATGACGGGCCCGTCCATCACCGGGTCGGAGAACGGGATGCCGATCTCGACGGCGTCGGCCCCGGCGGCCGCGGCCGCCTCCACGGCGCGCTCCCAGCCGGCCAGACCACCGGTGATGTAGGGCGCGAGCAGCTTGCGCCCCTCCGACCGGCGCTGACGGAGATGGGCTTCCAGCCCCGCGGTCACGCGCCGAGCAGGTCCATCATCTGGGCCACGTCCTTGTCGCCCCGCCCCGACAGGTTGACCAGCACGGTGCGCCCGGCCAGCCGGGGCGCCTCCCGCACCACCCACGCCAGCGCGTGGGCCGGCTCGAGGGCGGGGATGATGCCTTCGGTACGGGACAACAACGAGAAGGCCTCCACCACCTCGGCGTCGGTGACCGCCTCGTAGCGGGCCCGACCGACGGTGTGCAGGTAGCTGTGCTCGGGCCCCACGCCGGGGTAGTCGAGCCCCGCCGAGATCGAGCTGGCCTCCAGCACCTGGCCGTGCTCGTCCTGCAGGAGGAAGCTCTTCATCCCGTGCACCACGCCGGGCACCCCCCGCCCGACGGCGGCGCCGCCGGCCGGTTCGGCGCCCACCAGCTCGGCGTCGGTGCCCGCAAACCCGGAGAAGATGCCGATGGCGTTGGAGCCGCCGCCCACGCACGCCACCACCACGTCGGGGTCGCCGCCCACCAACCGCCGGCACTGCTGGCGCGCCTCGTCGCCGATCACCCGATGGAACTGGCGCACCATCCACGGGTACGGGTGCGGCCCCATCACCGAACCCAGGCAGTAGTGCGTGGTCTCGACCGTCGCCACCCAGTCGCGCAGGGCCTCGTTGACGGCATCCTTGAGCGTCCGGCTGCCCGACTCGACGGGTTCGACCTCGGCGCCCAGCAGCTTCATCCGGAACACGTTGAGGGCCTGGCGCTCGACGTCGACCGCGCCCATGTACACCTTGCACTCCAGCCCCAGCCACGCCGCCGCCGTGGCCGTGGCCACGCCGTGCTGGCCGGCGCCGGTCTCGGCCAGCAACCGCACTTTGCCCATGCGCCGGGCCAGGAGCGCCTGGCCGAGCACGTTGTTGATCTTGTGGCTACCGGTGTGATTGAGGTCCTCGCGCTTGAGCAGCAGGCGCAACCCCAGGCGCTCGGACAGGTTGCGGCACTCGGTGAGCGGCGACGGCCGCCCGCCGTAGTCCCGCAGGGCGGCGTCGAGCTCGGCCCGGAAACCCGGATCGGCCCACGCCGAGCGGAAGGCGGCCTCCAGCTCGAGGCACGCGGGCATGAGCGTCTCGGGCACGAACCGCCCGCCGAACTCGCCGAAGCGCCCGTCCTCGCCCGGGTCCATCAGCCCGTGCCCGTCGACCTCGACCCGTGGCGCCACGGCACCCACGCTAGTGAGCTACTCGTCCTGCCAGTCGTAGGGCAACGTGTCGGGGCCGCGGTGGGCGACGGGAGCGTGCGCTCGGGCGGCGTGGATGAACGCCTGCAGGGCACGCGCGTCCTTGCGGCCGGGCGTGTCCTCGACGCCGCTGGAGACGTCGACGCCCCACGGGCGCACGACGTCAATGGCGTGGCCCACGTTCTCGGGCGTCAACCCACCGGCCAGGATGAGTCGGCGGCCGACCGGCGCGGAGTCGACCAGCGTCCAGTCGAACAGCTGCCCCGAGCCCGGCGAAGCGGCGTCGACGAGCACGGCGTCGACGTCGTACTCGGCGGCCTGGTCGTACAGCGCCGAGCCGGCCGCGAACGCCTTGACGACGAACCGCATCCGCCGGCGCACCTCGGCCACCTGCTCGGGCCGCTCGGACCCGTGCAGCTGCGCGCCCCGCAGGCGGGCGTCCTGGCAGATCTCGACGACCCGGTCGGGCCATTCGTCGCGGAACACGCCGACGGTGAGGATCTCGGGGGGCAGGCGCTTGGCGATGTCTCCGGCGATCATCGGTGACACCTGCCGCGTCGAGGGCGCGAACACGAAACCGACGGCGTCGGCGCCGAGGGCGACGGCCAGCAGGGCGTCCTCTTCGTTCGTGATGCCGCAGATCTTCACGAACATGCGCCCCGCACGGTACCGGAGCCCACCCCGCCCGCCGGGGGATGCGCTCCTATTGCAGGTCGCCGACGTCGCCCGCTTCGTCCTCCCGGCCCTCCTCGGCCATCTCCCGTTCGTAGGTCTCCCGGGACGTCTCCGGGTCGAGCTCCTGCGCCATCTCCTCGTGCAACTCGCCGGCGTCCTCGCCCGCATCGCCCCGCCAGCCCTCGTTGCTCATGGCCCCGGTCTACCCAATCTCACGCGTCGACCAGGCGCCCGTGGTTGAAGTCGTCGTAGGCGGCCAGGTCGAGCAGGCCGTGGCCGCAGTAGTTGAACAGGATGACCCGCTCCTGGCCCGCCTCCTTGGCCGCCAGCGCCTCGTCGATGGCGGCGCAGATCCCGTGGGCGGCCTCGGGGGCGGCGACGCGGCCCTCGGCCCGGGCGAACGTGCGGGCGGCCTCGAACACCTTTCCCTGGGGATAGGCGATGGCCTCCATGCGGCCGCTGCGCACCAGCGCGCTGATGATCGGGGCGTCGCCGTGGTAGCGCAGGCCGCCGGCGTGGATCGGGGGCGGCATGAAGTCGCGGCCCAGGGTGTACATGGGCAGCAGCGGTGTGAGCCCGGCGGTGTCGCCCGAGTCGTACTCGAACCGCCCCTCGGTCAGCGTCGGGCACGACGACGGCTCCACCGCCACGAGCCGCACGCCTTCGTCGTCGATGGAGGGCAGGGCCAGGCCGCCCAGGTTGGACCCGCCCCCGCAGGGGGCGATCACGACGTCGGGCGCGCCCTCGCCGGCCAACGCCAGCTGCTGGCGCGCCTCCAGCCCGATGACGGTCTGGTGCAACAGCACGTGGTTGAGCACCGAACCGAGGGCGTAGTGCGTGTCGGCGCGCCCGGCGGCGTCGCCCACCGCGTCGGAGATGGCCAGGCCCAGCGAACCCGGCGAGGACGGGTCGTCCACCGGCGAGGGCACGCACGCCGCGCCCCAGGTCTCCATGAGCACCCGCCGGTACGGCTTGGACTCGAAGCTGGTGCGCACCATGTACACCTGGCAGGCGAGGTCGTACTGGGCGCAGGCGAACGCCAGCGCCGTGCCCCACTGGCCGGCGCCGGTCTCGGTGGTGAGCCGACGGACACCCTCAGCGGCGTTGTAGAACGCCTGGGGGACGGCCGTGTTGGGCTTGTGCGACCCGGCCGGACTGACCGACTCGTCCTTGTAGTAGATGCGGGCGGGCGTGCCCAGCGCCGCTTCCAGGCGCACCGCCCGGCGCAGCGGGGTGGGACGCCACAGGCGCAGCACGTCGAGCACGGCGCCGGGGATGTCGATCCACGGGTCGCTCGCCATCTCCTGGGCGATGAGCGCCATGGGGAACAGGGGGGCCAGGTCGTCGGGACCCACCGGCGCGCCGGTAGCGGGATGCAACGGCGGGGCCAGCGGCTCGGGCAGGCGGGGCAAGACGTTGAACCAGGCGGTCGGCAGCTGGTCGACGGGCAGGTCGAAGCGCATGCTCAGACGTCCTTTCGGGGCACCCGGAGGGCGGCGACGGCGGCGACGGGATCGGCGGCGGTGACCAGGCTCTCACCGACGAGCACGGCGGAGTAGCCCGCGGCGGCGAGGGCGGCGGCGTCGGCGGCGTCCCGCACGCCCGACTCGGCCACGGCGACGACGTGATCGGGAACGGCGCGTGCCATCCGCACCGCCCGCTGCGAGTCGACCTCGAAGGTCACCAGGTCGCGCTGGTTGACGCCGATGAGATCGGCCCCGCAGTCGAGGGCCACCTCGAGCTCGTCCTCGTCGTGCACCTCGACGAGGATGTCGAGCCCGATGCGCACGGCTAGCCGGTAAAGGTCGCGCACCTCGGTCGGGCGCAGGGCGGCGGCGATGAGCAGCACGCAGTCGGTGCCCATGATGCGGGCGTCGCACACGTCGTTGGGGCTGACGGTGAAGTCCTTGCGCAACACCGGGAGGCGGGTCACCGCCCGGGCGGCGCGCAGGTCGGCCACCGAACCGCCGAAGTGGTCGCGGTCGGTGAGCACCGACAACGCGGCCGCGCCCCCGTCCTCGTAGGTCATGGCCAGGTCGGCCGGGTCGAGCTGCGGGGCGAGGTCACCCTTGGACGGCGACCGCCGCTTGATCTCGGCGATCACCGCCAGCTCGTCGCCGGCGCGCAGGGCCGCCCGGAACCCGCGTGTCGGGCCGGCGGTGCCCGCTTCGCGCACGAGCGCCTCGGTGGCGCGCTTGTCGACATCGGCCTCCCGCCGGTGGGCGGCGACGATCCGGTCGAGGTAGGTCGCCACCGGCGGGCTAGTGGCCTGTCGCCGAGTCGATTGGTTGGATCCGCCGAGTCATCGGCGTCGCTGGCACGGCGCGAGGACGAAGGAACCGCCCGGGGCCATTTCGAGGACGAGCAACGCCGCCAGGGGCGTCGAGGGCCGGCGCGACAGCCACGTCAATCCGGCGACAGTCCACTAGGCCCCCTTGCCACCCACGATCGAGCAGAGGTGCAGTTCGGGCCGGCCGGCCAGGAACGGCGCCAGCTCCTTGCCCGTCGCCTTGAACGTCGGGGACGCGCTGTGGGCGTCGAGGGCGGCCTGGTCGTCATAGCGCTCGTACATCCACAGCACGTCGGGCTCGGCGTTGTCGGCGTGCAGCACGTACACCTGCGTGCCCGGCTCGTCGTTGGTGCTGTCGAGCAGCGGCTTCATGGCGGCGGCCAGCTGGTCGCGTTGGCCCGGCTTGGCGGTGAGCTTGGCGAACACACCGATGGTGGACATGGACGGACCTCCTGGACGGGGCGATCGGCGACGGGGTGGCCGGTGGCGGACGGCGGCGACCGTACCGGCTCCCGGGGGTCGCTTCGCTCGTGCGCGTGCCGTTCGCGCGTGGAAACCGCCCCGCAACACCGGTGGGGCAACCTCGCCATGGATGGCGCTCGCCCCGCTCGACGGCTTCACCGTCGGCATCACCGCCCACCGCCGGTGGGAAGAGCAGGCCGAGCTGCTGCGGCGCAAGGGAGCGCGGGTGGTGCACGGTCCGGTCATCCGCACTGCGCCGCTCGACGACACCGACACGCTGCTGGCCCGCACTGACGACCTCGTCGCCCGGCCGCCGGACGTGGTCGTGCTCACGACGGGTATCGGCGTGCGCTCGTGGATGGCAGCGGCGGACGCGGCCGGGCGCAGCGAGGCCCTGCTCGAGGCGCTGGGCCGTGCCCTGGTGGTGGCCCGGGGGCCCAAGGCGCTGGGCGCGGCGTCGACGGCCGGGTTGGCGGTGGCGTGGTCAGCGCCGGCGGAGACGGGTGCGGCCATCGTCGAGCACCTGGCCGCCATCGGTGTGCGCGGGCGGCGGGTGGCGGTGCAGCGCGACGGCGGGTCGCCGTGTGTGTCCGATGCGCTGCGCGACCTCGGCGCCCACGTGGTGGAGGTACCCGTCTACCGGTGGTCGTTGCCCGAGGACACTGCCGCCGCCGACCGGCTCATCGACGCCCTTTGCGCCCGTCGCCTCGACGCGGTGACGTTCACCAGTGCCCCGGCGGTCGACAACCTGTTCGAGCTGGCGGGCGACCGGCGCGCCCGTCTGGAGGCGGTGATGGCCGACGGCGTGGTGGTGGCGTGCGTGGGCCCGGTGACGGCGGCGGCCGCTCGGGCGGCGGGTGCGGGTGAGGTCGTCGAACCGGGCCGGGGTCGCCTGGGCGCCATGGTGCAGGCACTCACCCGGCGCCTGGCCGAGGAGGGCCGCGCGTGGCTCGTCGACGAGCACGCCCTGACCGTCCAGGGCGCCGCCGTGGAGGTCGACGGCCAACCGGTCCACCTCACCAGCACCGAGCGCAGCGGCCTCGCCGCCCTCACCACCCGCCCGGGGGCGGTGGTGGCCAAGGCGCAGCTGCTGGCCGCTGTTGGGTCACCCGGCGCCGAGGACCACGCCGCCGAGGTCCTGGTCGCCCGCCTCCGGCGGCGGCTGGGCCCCGCCGGCGCGGCCGTGGAGGTCGTGCCCCGCCGGGGTTACCGCTGGCGGGCCACCCCGGCGTGACGTTGGGTCGCTTTTCGCGCACATGCGACGCGAAAGTGACCCAACGGTCGCTCGGCGCGCCGCCTCAGGCGGGGGCGAGCTCGGGTTCGATGTCAGCCGGGGCGGTGCCAGCCGGGGCGGGCCCGGCCGGGGCGGCGTCGACGGTGCCGTCGGCGGGGGCGGGCACCGGAGCCGGGCGCCGACCGGGGGCGAGCCAGGCGTAGAGGAGCCCGACAAGAAGCCCGCCGCCGACAATGTTGCCGGGGACGGTCCACGCCAGGTTGCGTGCCAGCTGGCCCCACGTGGCCGAGCCCTCGAACACGCCGAGGGCGAACACGGTGACGTTGGCGACCGAGTGCTCGAACCCCGACGCGATGAAGGCCAGGAGCGGCCACCACAGCACCACCAGCTTGGCGCCGTCGCTGGCGGCGCGGGTCGCCATCCACAGCGCCAGGCACACGAGGGCGTTGCACAGCACCGCCCGCCAGAACAGCTGCCCGCCGTCCAAGGCGTCCTTGGCGGCGGTGATCTTGGCCACCAGCTCGGCGCCCGGGCCGCTGAGGCTCCCGCCGGCGTGCACCACGGCGGCCAGCCCGATGCTTCCGATGATGTTGCCGGCCAACGATGCGACCCAGACGGCGCTGAGGTCGCCCCACCCGACGCGGCCCCGGCGCACGCCCTGCAGCATCACCATGGCGTTGCCGGTGAACAGCTCGGCACCGGCGAACACCACGAGCGTGAGGGCGATGCCGAACACCGCGCCCTGCACCAGCTTGGCCGCCGGGTTGCCGCTGGCGACCAGGGGGGCCGACACGCTGATGAGCAGCACGACGGCGATGCCCACGTAGGCGCCGGCGAGCGCCGCGAGGGCCAGGTAGCGCGCAAGGGACCGGGCCTGGGAGGCCTTGGCGGTGGCCGCTTCGGCATGAGCGTCGACGGCCTGGGCGATGGTCAGGGGCACTGCTCCTCCTCGGGGGGGGTGTTAGGGGACGGCGGCGACGGGTTCGTCGACGGGTTCGTCGGCCGGCTCGGGGCCGGGGGCCCAGCGGTCGGCCAGGGCGACGTCGACCTGGGCGGCGAAGGCGTCGAGCCCCACCCGCCGGGTCGTGCGACCCAGCGTCTCCCCGGGCCGGCGCAGGGCCTCGAACGTGCCCGTGATCGCTTCGACGGCCAGAGGCACGTCGGCGGCGGCCACCCGGCCGACGACCTCGCCCACCTCCCGCTGGTCGAGGTCGGCGCCGAGGTAGATCGAGTAGCCGTCCACGGTCGTGCCCGCCACCCGCACCTTGCCGCCGGCCAGGCCGATGTCGCCGATCTGGTGCTGGGCGCACGAGTTCGGGCAGCCCGACACGTGGATGCGCACGCCGGCGGCCCGCCGCCCGATCGGCGCGGTCAGCACGGCGCCGCCGGCTTCGGGCGCGGTGGTGATGCCGAGAGCGCACACGGCCGAGCCCGTGCAGGCGCGCACGGTGGCGCGCGGTGCCTCACCCACGAAGTCGAGGCCCCGTTCGGCGATCGTCGCTCGCACCGTCGCCACGGCGGCCAGCGGGAGGTTGCGGAGGGCGACGTTCTGGTCGCGGGTTAGCGTGAGGTGACCGTCCCCGTGGCGGTCGGCCAGGTCGCTCAACCGGTCGACCTCGCTGGCGTTCGTGTCGCCCATGGGGACATCGACGGTGACCGCGGCCAGGCCGACCGCCCGCTGCGGGCGCACGCCCGCCGACCAGCCGCCGGGCGGGCGCTGGGCGAGCACCGCCGCCCGCTCGGCCTCGCCCAGCACGGGCCCCTCCACCGCGGGGCGATGGGGTCGGGCGCGGGCCTCGACGTAGGCGGCGCGCCAGGCGGCCCGGAAGGCGTCGGCACCCAGCGTCTCCAGCACGTACTTCATGCGCCCTCTGGCCGGGTGGTCGAGGTCGCCGTGGGTGACGAACACATCAACAAGGGCCTCGGCGGCGGCCACCGCGTCGACCCGGGGTACGAACGGGTCGAGCAGGACGGCCCGGCGCGGCGCCTTGCCCAGGCTCCCGCCGCCCCACAGCTCGTACCCCGGCGCACCGTCGTGCACGACGGACACGAACCCGCCGTCGTTGACGAGCGCGTCCTCGCGGCAGCGAGGTGAGCCCCCGAAGGCGAGGTTGACACGAGAGGGCAACTGGCAGTTGAGCTCGGCCGAGCGAACGACGATGGCGTCGGAGACAGCGCGGGCGTCGGGGAAGCAGTCGAAGGGTTCGTCCCAGCCGACACCGGCGTCCTCGGAGCACATGACGTTGCGCAGGGTGTGCCCGCACGCCGACCGGCTGCTGAGCCCGAGGTGGCCAAGCTCGGTGAGCAGCCGGGTCACCTGGCGGTCGCGCACCCAGTGCAGCTCGACGTTCTGGCGGGTGGTGACGTGCAACCAGTCGGTGCCGTGAGCGCGGGCCAGGCGGGCCAGCCCGCGGGCCTGCTCGGTGGGCAGGACGCCGCCGGGGATGCGGACCCGCACCATGAACACGTGGGGCTGGAGCTGGGCGCACACCCCGTGGGTCTTGAGGGCGTAGCGGTCCTCGGGCGTCAGCCAGTCGTCGCCCTCGGCCGCCAGCCGCTCGAAGTCGACGGGCAGGCCGGCACGCTTGGCGGCGGGGATGTCAGGGGCGGCCATCGCTCCCGACCGTACGGACGGCCCGTTCGCCCGGTGTTTCCCGGATGTTGCCAGCCGCGCTCGGATCCCTCACCGTCCCTCGCGGAGCGTTGTGAGCGAGCGTTCACGTGCCTGTGGCCCGCCCGGAACCGAGCCCCCGTACCGTCGCCGGGATGGCTCGGCGCCGTGGCTCCATCACCCTCGTCGGGGCCGGCCCGGGCGACCCCGAGCTCATCACCGTGGCGGGGGCACGGGCGCTCGCCCGGGCCGAGGTCGTCGTGTACGACCGCCTGGTCCCGCCCGGGCTGCTCGGCCTCGCCCCCCGACGAGCCGAGCGGATCCCTGTCGGGAAGGGGAAGGGCGGCGGCGCCCGGCAGGAGGACATCAACGGGCTGCTTGTCGAGCGGGCGCAGGGCGGGCGGCGGGTGGTGCGGCTGAAAGGCGGCGACCCGTTCCTGTTCGGCCGCGGCGCCGAGGAGGTGGAAGCGGCCACCGCGGCCGGGATCCGGTGACCGTGATCCCCGGTGTCACTTCGGCCCTCGCCGCCCCGGCGGCGGCCGGCATCCCGGTGACCCATCGCGACCTGGCGTCGTCGTGCACGATCCTGTCGGGACACCGGGTGGAGGACCGGAGCTACGACTGGGACGCCCCCGCCCGGTCATCGAGCACGCTGGTGGTGCTCATGGCCGCGTCGAGCGCCGACGAGGTCGCCCGGCGCGTGCTCGCCGCCGGCCGGCCGGCCGACGAACCCGTGGCCGTCGTGCACGCCGCCACCACGCCGGCCCAGGACGTGCAGCGCGCCGACCTGGGCGCGCTGGCCGCCCGGGAGGTCGCGGTGACGAGCCCGTCCGTGCTGGTGATCGGGCCCGTCGCCCGCCTGGGTGACCGTTGTGTTGAGCAGGTCAACGCGGTGGTGACACAGGCGGGGTGATCGCCTCCACGGTGACGTCGGTGCTGTCGGTGCCGTCGGTGCCGTCCGTGCCGTCGGTGCCGTCGGTGCCGTCGGTGCCGTCGGTGACGTCGGTGCCGTCGGTGGCGACGACGGCGGGGGGCTCGACGGCCCGGCCCACGTAGCCGAGGGCGACGTCCCCGGCGGTGGACGTGACCCAGCCGACGTCGTGGCCGTCGGCGACGAGGCGGGCCCCGGCGGCGATGGGCGCGGAGCCGGCGGCGCGCAGCCGGCGCAAGTGACGAGGGACATGGCCGCCCCGGCTGTCGATGCGGGCCACCAGCTCCTGGCCGGTGAAGCAGCCCTTGGTGAAGCTCACCGCCACGGGCACCACGCCGGCCTCGGCCGGGATCGTGTCGGGCGTGAGCTCGGCGCCCATTGCCGGCCATCCGGCCTCGATGCGGAGCCGTTCGAGGTCGCCCAGCGGCTCGGCCCCGGCGGGCGCCTCCACCGCATCGCCGAGCAGGTCGGCGGCGTGGCCCACCATCCACCAACCGACCAACGCGCCGGGCACGGCGGCGGCGCCCTCGCCCCGCAGCGCCACGCCCGCCACGGCAGCCGCCAGAGAGATCTCCGCCTTGACCCGCAGCTTGAACCGTTGCAGCCGGGCCGCCAGCGCCGGGCCGAAGCCCGCCTCGGTGTCGAGGGCGAAGCATGCCTCCTCGGCCCGCTGCACGCGGGCGAAGCCGTCGACCTTGCCCGTCGGCGCCAGCACGAACGTCCACGCCGACGCACCCGGCGCCAGCCCCAGCACCTCCTGGCTCACCTGCCCCTGCAGGAACGTGGCCGCGTCGGGACCCACGATGGTGACGACGTCCCGCGTGATCGGGGCCCACAACAGGGTCACGGCGGCCCCGCCTCGGCTTCGGCCTTGGCTGCCGCCGTCATGCGCCGGGCCGCCGGCACCGCCGCCAGCAGCGCGGCCGCCTTGTTGCGGCACTCGAGGTCCTCCAGCGCCGGGTCGCTGTCGGCCACCACGCCGGCGCCCGCCTGCACCGAGGCCCCCGCCGGGGTCACCACCATCGTGCGGATCGTGATGGCGGCGTCGAGGTTGCCGCTGAAGTCGACGTAGCCGACGACCCCGGCGTACGGCCCCCGCTTGGACAGCTCGAGGGCGTCGATGATCTCCATGGCTCGCACCTTGGGGGCGCCGCTCACGGTGCCCGCCGGCAGGGTGGCGCGCAAGACGTCGATGGGACCGAGCTCGGGCCGCAGCCCACCGGTGACCTGCGAGGTGAGGTGCATCACGTGGCTGTAGCGCTCGAGGGTCATGAGCTCGTCGACGTGCACCGTGCCGAAGCGGGCCACGCGCCCGACGTCGTTGCGGGCCAGGTCGACCAGCATGACGTGCTCGGCGATCTCCTTCGGGTGCTCGCGCAGCTCGCCGGCCATCCGCCGGTCGTCCTCGTCGGTGCGGCCCCGGCGGCGGGTGCCGGCGATGGGCCGGGAGATGACCT
>JBIOZN010000395.1:0-2582 GCA_044871175.1 Acidimicrobiales bacterium
CCGGTCGAAGGGGCCGTCGAGCCGGCACGGCCTCGAGGAACTCGAGGGCGGCGTCGATGAACTTGAACGACTCCGGCGTGGCGAAGTGATCGGTGCCCTTCAGCACCACGAGCCGGGCGTCGGGCAGCTTCTCGGTCAGGGGCTCGCCCGGGCCGGCGAAGTCGTTCTCGCCGATGCACACCAGGACCGGGCAGGAGATGGCGGCCAGCCGGTCGGCGCTCAGGGCGTGGTGGACCGGCCGCTGCAGGACCGCGGCGAGGGCCTTGGCGTCGTTGCCCGCCTGGTTGGCGTACTGGGCGAACAGCTGGGAGCGCACGTCGGTGTCGGCGCCGTTGCCCGACACCGCGTCGACGATGCGGCGCACGCCGTCGGCGTCCTCGCGGAAGAGATTGGCGCCGACGCCGCCGACCACGATGCGCCCGAAGCGATCGGGGACCCGGCAGGCCAGCTCCAGCAGGGTGGCGGCGCCCAACGAGAAGCCAATGGCGTCGACCTGCCCCTCGACGGGCAGAGCGTCGCTGATGCGGGTGGTCAGGTCGGCGTAGGCCTCGGGCTCGTGCGGCTTGGGCGCCGTGCCATGGCCGAGGAGGTCGACACCGATCACCGAGCGCCCGGCGTCCTGCAGGAGGGCCTCCCATCCCGGCCCCTGCCACGTGGTGGCGAACGACCCGCCCCAGCCATGGACGAGCACCACCGGTTCCGAGCGCATGGCCGGACGCTACCCAACGCCGGGCGGGGCCCCGCAGGTTGGGCCCCGACGCCGTCTCTCCTAGCATTGACCGGCCTCATCCGGGGCACCGCCCGCACGGAGACTGTCCATGCGCTTCCTCACCTCACCCCCCGCCTACGAGCTGACGTACAGCGATGTGTTCCTCGTGCCCCGTCGCTCCGACGTGCCGTCGCGCCTCGACGTCGACCTCACCACCCCCGACGGCGTCGGCACCACCATCCCCGTGGTCGTGGCCAACATGACGGCCGTGGCCGGCCGGCGCATGGCCGAGACCGTCGCCCGCAGGGGCGGGATGGCCGTGCTGCCCCAGGACATCCCGCTCGACATCGTCGGCGAGAACATCCGCTACGTGAAGTCCCGCCATCCGGTGTACGAGACACCGATCGTCCTGCGCCCGAACCACACCATCCAGGACGCCCTCGCCCTCATCCACAAACGGGCCCACGGGGCCGTCATGGTGGTGGACGACGGCGACCACCTCGTGGGGATCTTCACCGAGCAGGACGGCGCCGGCTTCGACCGCTTCACCCAGCTGCACCAGGTGATGGCCCAGGACGTCCTGAGCTTCGAGGCAGGCACCGCCCTGGCCGAGGTCTACGAGCAGCTGAACCACCAGCGGCTGAGCACCGCGCCCGTCGTCGAGGGCGGCCGGCTGGTGGGCGCCATCACCCGCAAGGGCGCGCTGCGGTCCACGCTGTACACCCCCGCCCTCGACGCCGACGGGCGGCTGCGGGTGGCCGTGGCCATCGGCATCACGGGCGATGCCGCGGCCAAGGCCGAGGCGGTGGTCGCCCACGGTGCCGACCTCATCGTGGTCGACACGGCGCACGGCCACCAGGACCGGATGATCGAGGCGGTGCGGGAGGTGCGCAAGGCTGCGCCCGACATCGTCGTCGTCGCCGGCAACGTGGTGACCGCAGCCGGGACCGAGGAGCTGATCGAAGCCGGCGCCGACATCGTGAAGGTGGGCGTCGGCCCCGGAGCGATGTGCACCACGCGGATGATGACCGGGGTCGGTCGGCCCCAGTTCAGCGCGGTGGAGGAATGCGCCCGGGCCGCTCGCGCCCTCGGGCGCCACGTGTGGGCCGATGGCGGCGTGCGCCACCCGCGGGACGTCGCGCTGGCCCTGGTGGCAGGGGCGTCGAACGTGATGATCGGGTCGTGGTTCGCCGGCACCTACGAGAGCGCGGCCGATGTGCAGCGCGACGCCGACGGCGGGCTCTACAAGGAGAGCTTCGGCATGGCCTCCAACAAGGCCGTGCGCCAGCGGGCCCGCCACGAGTCGGCCTTCGACCGGGGGCGCAAGGAGCTGTTCGACGAAGGCATCAGCACCTCGAGGATGTACATCGACCCCGAGCGGCCTGGCGTGGAGGACCTGCTCGACCAGATCGTGGCCGGCGTCCGCAGCGCCTGCACCTACACGGGCGCGCGGACCGTCGACGAGCTGCACGAGCTGGCCCTCGTCGGCGTGCAGAGCACGGCCGGCTTCGAGGAGGGCCGGCCGCTGCCCTCGACCTGGTGACGATCAGAGTGATGCTTCGGCTGGCGATCAGCGACCCTTGAACGCAGGGGCGCGCTTCTCCATGAAGGCGCGCGGCCCCTCGACGGCGTCCTCGGTCCGGAAGACCGGGCCGCCCCACTTCAGCTCCACGTCCATGGCCTCGCGCTCCGGCCGGCCCATGGCCTCGCGAGCGCCGGCCTTGATGGCCTTCACGGCCAGCGGACCGTTGGCGGCGATCTTCGCGGCGATCTCCAGGGCCTTCGCCAGCACCTCGTCGGGCGCGACGACGTGGTTCACGAAGCCGTACCGGTGGCAGGTGGCCGCGTCGAGCAGGTCGCCGGTGAGCAGCAG
>JBIOZN010000396.1:0-2848 GCA_044871175.1 Acidimicrobiales bacterium
GGGGCGCCGAGCTCGGCGCCCGTCTGCTGGCCGAGCATCTCGTGGCCCAGCTCGGGTGGGAGGTGGACGTGTTCACCACGTGCGCGCTCGAGTCGAGCACATGGGCCAACCACTACGCGCCCGGCACCACCGACGTCGCCGGCGTGCGGGTGCACCGCTACGCCAACCAGTCGGGGCGTGACCCCGAGTTCGACCGCTTGTCCAACGCGCTGTTCCGCACGCACCGGCCATCAGCAACGGTGCAGCGGCGCTGGGTGCACCTGCAGGGACCGGTGTGCCCGGCCGCCGTCGCCGCCGCCGAGGCCAGCCCCGCCGACCTCGTGGCCTTCTACCCGTACCTCTACTACCCGACCGTCGTCGGGCTGCCCCGGGTCGCCGAGCGGGCGCTGCTGCACGCCGCCGCCCACGACGAGGCGCCCATCCGCCTGCCCCTGTACCGGAAGGTGTTCGGCGCCGCCCGGGGCCAGGTGTTCCACACCGAGGGCGAGCGGCGGCTGGTGGAGCGCCTGTTCCCCGCCACCGTCGCCCGGCCCCAGATCGTGCTCGGGTTGGGCAGCGACACCGGTGCGGGCGAGCCCGAACCGGCCCGGCGGGCGGTGGGCGGAGTGGTGGCCGACGGGCGGCCCTACATCCTGTGCCTCGGCCGGGTCGACCGCGGCAAGGGCACCGACGCGCTGGCCCGCGCCTTCGCCCTCTACAAGGAGCGCCGGCCGGGGCCGCTGGCGCTGGTGTTCGTCGGGCCCATCGTGCACGCGCCGCCGACGCACCCCGACATCGTCGTGGCCGGCACCGTGGACGAGGCCACCAAGTGGGGGCTGTTGCGGGGGGCCGAGCTGCTGGTGTCACCCTCGGGTTGGGAGAGCTTCTCCTTCGTCGTGCTGGAGGCGTGGAGCGCGGGGATTCCCGTGGTGGTGAACGCTCGGTGCGACGCCACCCGCGAGCACTGCGAGGCCTCGGGCGGAGGCGTGTGGTTCGACTCCTACGCCGAGTTCGAAGTCGCCCTCGACCGCCTGCTGGGCGACCGACCCTTGGCGCGGGCGATGGCGGCGGCCGGCGCCGCCTACGTCGACGAGCGCTACCGCTGGCCGGTGGTGGTCGACCGCTACCGCACGTTCTGCCTGAGCGTCCTCGCCGGGGGGGTGGCTAACAGCCGTCGCACTGGTCGGGTGAGTTCGCCCTGATGGTGCTGTTGTGAAGGTCCACCGGCAGAGTGGTGAACACACCGCCGCCTCGTACCGTGATGCCGCGTCGCGCCGCGAGGGCGTTGGCGGTGACATCGCTGTCAATGAGGTGCAGGGGCCGCCGGGGGCACCGTCGGGGTTGGGCGAGTCGAAGATCCCCCCGCCCGCGGCGGCTGCTCGTCGCAGGGGTTCGCCGGTGAAGGAAACTCGTGGTTTCACCCGCCGACGTAGGCCCGGTACTCCTCGGTGGTGCAGCCACTGGGGCGGACCCGGCAGTCGGCGGCGGGGGTGATGGCAGGCGTGAAGGCCCGGTACTCCTCGGTGGTGCAGCCACCGGGGCGGACCCGGCAGTCGGTGACCGCCACGGAGGACGGCGCGCCGGCGGCGCCACCGTTCGAAGCGTCGGGTAGGAGGGCAGATCCGGCGAGGAGGCCGGCGGCGGCGCCGACGACCGCCACCGTCCACCGGCGGCGAGCGGACGCCACGGTGCGGGGGCGGCGGGGGCGCCCGCGGTCCTCGTCGGTGTAGCCAGGGGTCGGGTCGTTGCTGATCGTGAGCACTGGGCTCTCCTTGGGTCGGGCCGCTCGGCGGAGCCGCGCCCCGGACGGTGAACCCGGTCGGCTGCAGCCCGGCGACGGCGCTTGTCGACGGGCTGCAATCCCCCCTTCCTGTCGCGCAGAGCGGCGCGCCAACCGTGTTTCGGGGCCAATTCGCGCTTGCAGCGCGGCGTAGCCTGCGGGAGGAGGGGGTCGGCGGGTGGAGTTTCGGGTACTCGGAGCGGTCGAGGCCTGGGAGGACGGTCGGCCCGTCGCCTTGGGCGGTGCCCAGCAGCGACGGCTGTTGGCCGTGCTCCTGGCCAACGCCGGCGAGGTTGTCTCCGTCGACCGGTTGGTGGACGCGGTGTGGCCCAGCGACCCGGCCCCCGAGGCGGCCCTCCGCACGGCGCGCACGTACGTCTCCCGCCTGCGCGCCGCACTCGGCTCCGGCCACGTCGTGACGCGTGAGCCCGGGTATCTCCTCGATCTGGACGGGGCGCGCTACGACAAGGCCGAGTTCGAGGCGCTGGTGGCCGCCGCCCGGGACGCCGACCGGGCGACGTCGGTCCTGACGTACGAGGAGGCGCTGGGGCGGTGGCGGGGCCCCGCCTTCGCCGAGTTCGCCGACGAGTGGTGGGCCCGGCCGGAAGCGGTGCGGCTCGAGGAGCTGCGGCTGGCCGCCACGGAGGAGCGCATCGACGCGTTGCTCGGGCTCGACCGCCACGGGGAGGCGCTGCCCGAGTTGGAGCGGCTGGCGGTCGCCCATCCCTACCGGGAGCGGTTCACCGCCCAGCTCATGGTCGCCCTGCACCGCAGCGGGCGTGAGGTCGAGGCGCACAGGGCCTACGAGCGGTTCCGTCGGGCACTCGGCGAGGACACCGGTCTCGAGCCGAGCCCCCAACTGGTGCAGCTCGATCGAGCCATCGCCGCCGGCGATCCGACCGTGGGGGCGGCGGGGGAGCGACGGCTACGCGGCTATGTGCTCGGGGCGCGGCTCGGTGAAGGGGCGTCGGGCACCGTGTATGTGGCCACCCAGCCGGGGCTGGGGCGGGAGGTGGCGCTCAAGATGATCCGCGCCGACCTGGCCGACGACGCCGCCTTCATCCGACGGTTCGAGGCTGAAGCCCAGCT
>JBIOZN010000397.1:0-5983 GCA_044871175.1 Acidimicrobiales bacterium
CGGCAAGATGGCGGTGACCATGCCCTCGAGGTCCAGGCGACCGCCGCGACCTCGGCCAGATCCTGGTGCTCGGGGTCGACCAGGTCGGTGACGCCGAAGCCCGATGCCGGCTCTCCAGAGCGCCGCCTCCCCGCCGACGACTCAACTCCGCACGCGACCGCCCGGCGTCCGGAGGAGCGCGGCGAAGCGGGCGGCGGCGGCATCGACCTCGGCGTCGTCGTCGGTGGCGACGAGGTCGAGGAGCAGCCCGCGCGTGACCGCGAGCGCCAGCCGTGCCCGCGCCGCCTCCACCGTGCCGCCCGTCGCCTCGTCGGCGGCGACGAGCCAGCGCTCGACCGCCGACGGCAGCATCCTCGTGAACGGCGCCTCCCCCTGCACGGCGCGGGCGTAGCACTCGAAGAACAGGCGCTCCAAGGGGCGCTGCTCCGGGCGCCGGAGGTCGGCCCACACGGCCGCGAAGGCGTCGCCCGCGTCGGGCGGGAGGTCGTCGAGCATCGCCGTCTGGCGCCGCTCGACCTCTTCCACGATCGCCAGCAGCAGCTCTTCGCGGGAGCCGAAGTGGTGCAGCAGCATCCGGTGGCTCGTGCCCACCGCCTCGGCCACGTCCCGCAGAGAACGCGCACCTATGCCACCGGTGGCGAACGCGTCGATGAGGGCGTCGAGCAGAGCGGTGCGGCGCTCGGTGTCAGACCGGCGCGGCATCGCGGCGCCGGCGCTGTTCGCTGGCCGCCTTGAGGCCCTCGCCCTCCATCTGCAGATAGCGGCGCGTGAGGCGTCGCGTCGCCAACCCGGCCAGAACGCCGATGGGGCCCCGCTGGTCGATCTCCTGGCGCACGATCGTGCGGTCCGGCGACGACGCCACCACCTCGTGCGTGGCGACGGTAGTGGTGCCGAGCGAGCGCTGCCTCCACGCCCACGACCGCCCCGGCTCCACGGCGGTGACCTGCCAGATGAGCTTGGGCAACCTCGGCTGGGTGATCTCGAACCGCTGGCCGATGGCGATCCCCCCGCCGTCGAGGGCCGTCAACCGTTTCACCGACGCCGTCCACTCGGGCCAGCGCTCCACGTCGGCGAACACGTCCCACACCGTCGCGGCGGGCGCGTCGATCTCGATCCTGCTCGCGGTGATCATGTACCAGATGGTACAGCATCGCTGACCGGGGGTCAATCGTGCCCGGGACGTCTCGGCGCGAAATCCGCCACATATGGCGGAAATCGCGCCGAGAAACCCAGGCAGGGGAAGGACTGCCCGGTGGGGGTCCGGCGGCGCGGCCCGGCGGGGCGCGGCGTCGATGAGGGACCGGGACGCCGAGCGCGCCGAACCCCCGTTCGCAGAACAGGCGGGTCGCGGTGGCCGGTGTCCGGTCGCGGCCTCCTAGCGTGCGAAGGCATGGAACTTGGCATCCACGTCGTCGCCTTCGACTACCCCGGCGGTCCCGCCGCGATCGCTTCCACCCTGGCCCGTGTCGGCGCGGTCACCGAAGCGGTGGGGGCGACGCACCTGTCGGTGATGGACCACTGGTTCCAGATGGACCAGATGGCACCGGCCGAACAGCCGATGCTGGAGGGCTACACCACGCTGGGCTACCTGGCCGCCCACACCACGTCGACCAAGCTGGGGCTGCTCGTCACCGGCGTCACCTACCGCCGCCCCGGCCTGCTGGCCAAGATCGTGGCAACGCTCGACGTCCTCTCCGGCGGTCGAGCCCAGCTCGGCATCGGTGCCGCCTGGTACGAGCGCGAGCACCGCGGCCTGGGCGTTCCCTTCCCTCCGGTCGCAGAACGGTTCGAGCGGCTCGAGGAGACGCTGCAGATCTGCGCCCAGATGTGGGACCCGAACAACAATGGCCCCTACGACGGACGCCACTACCAGCTCGCCGAGACCCTCTGCTCCCCCGCCCCGCTCTCCCCGCCCCCCGTGATGATCGGCGGGACGGGAGAGCGCAAGACGCTGCGACTCGTCGCCCGCTACGGCGATGCCTGCAACCTGTTCGCCTCCTCCCCCGCCGACGTGGCCCACAAGCTCGACGTGCTCGCCAACCACTGCGAAGACGTCGGTCGCGATCCGGCCGCCGTCGCCAAGACGATCTTGTACGTGGGCGGGGCGCTGGCCAGCGGTGACGTCGACGGGTTCCTCGCCGACATGGACGAGTACGGGCGCCTGGGCGTCGAGCAGGTCATCGTCATGCCCACCAGCAACCAGCCGGACCGTTGGATCGAGGAGATCGGTGGCCGGATCGGCCCCCGCCTGGCCGAGATCGGCCTGCCGTAGGCCGAGCCGGCCGAGAAATGCAGTTCGTCATGGCCTTCAGGCCGGCACGAAGCGGCTGGGGGCGAGCGTGGCAAAGGGCGTCGCGCACGGCCCCGCGTACACCTCCAGTACGGCCGCGCCGTCGCCCTCCACCGTGACGACGACGGCTCCTTCGCCACTGACCGCACGCAGCGCCCGGCCGGGCGTGTTGGGGTCGCGGAAGCGCTCGATCGTGTAGCCCTCGTCGCGCAGGTGCGCCTCGATGGCCTCGAGCAGCTCGGCCTGGGAGCGCACCCCCGGGCCGAGGCGCCCGCCGCCGAGGACGAACCAGCGATCCTCGACCGGCAGCGAGACGCACCGAGTGTCACTGCGGGCGTCGCGCCGATCGGGGCGGACCCGGAATGCGTCGGCGGCCACGCCGGCCCCCTCCCAGACCCGCTCGGTCGTCGCCTCCACCGACGCGTCGCTGCCCGCGTCCATCGTCGCCCACCGTCCACGTGGCCGCCGACGGGAACGCGTCGAGCAGGCGGGCGTTGGCCCGCAGCGCGAGGCCGAACCTGACCATGAGCGACAGCACGGACCCGGCCTGGTCGACGAACTCGCCGGCGTGCGCGCCCCGCCAGGCCTCCAGGGCGGTCGTGGCGGCCCCGGCCCGATCGGTGGCCAGCTCCTGGGCGGTGCCGGCGGCCGCGTGCAGGGCCGCCGCCTTGGCGTCGACCCCGGAGAGCCGGTAGCGCGTACCGTCACGCCCGAACTCCCGGTCGCTCACGCACGGTTGGACGAGAGGCGGGACCCGCCGGTTCCGCCGGTTCCGCGGGCGGGGTTGCCGGCGCTCGGGCGGGCCGCCATGCTCGTGCCTCCAGCGCACCGGAAGGAGCAGGGTGATGGCCAGGAGGTTTCGGAAAACGCGGTTCCTCTCGGCCGCCGCGGTGGGCGCGGCGGCGATGTACTACCTCGACCGCCAGCAGGGGCATGCCCGGCGGGCTCGCACCCGTGACCAGGTGCGCGCGGCTGTCCACCGGGCCGAGCGCGACGCCGAACGCGAGCGCCGCTATGCCGCCGGCGTGGCCGAGGGCCAGAAGCACCAGGGCGGGCCGGCGCACCGCCCCGCCGACGACCGCGCGCTGGTGGACCGTGTGCGGAGCATGCTCGGACCGGCGTTCCCCCACGACCGGGTCTCGATCGACGCCGTGGACGGAACGGTCGAGCTGCGGGGCCAGCTGGACGACCGGCGCCAGATCACCGAACTCGTCGACCGGGTGCGCGCGGTGCCCGGCGTGAAGAGCGTCAACGACCTGCTGCACCTGCCCGGTGAGCCGGCGCCCAACCTGGTGGCGGCGGAGGAAGCCTCGCGGCGCGCGCCGCCGACCTCGTAGCCGCACCGTCGCCCTCCGGCCGTCCTCCACTGACGCCCGCGGCCGCCCAACTCCGTAGCGCCTACGGATGCGTCGCCCGCCGGCACCCGTCACCATCCCGGCGTGATCCCGCTCCGCGCCCCGTCGCCTGCCCCGTCGCCCTCATCGCCGCCGTTTCCCGTCGATGACGCGCAGCTGGCGGCGTTCGTGCGCACCGCCCTCGCCGCCCCCGACGCCCAACCGGGCCCGTGGTGGTGGGAACCCGTGGGCTACCCGTTCGACTCGCCGACCACCGGCGGGCTGTTCCGGGTGCGGGGGGTCGCGATCGACGGCGGGCGCCCCCGGCGCTGGTCGCTGTTCGTGAAGGTGCTGCACGCCTTCCGGCACTGGGCACTGATCGACCTGATCCCTGCCGACCTGCGCCGGCGGGCCCTGGTCGACCCGATGTGGCAGGCCGAGGCGATGCTCTACCGCTCCCCCGGGCTCCACGCCGCCCTGCCCGAGGGCTTGCGCCTGCCCGTCCTCTACGGCGTGCAGGACCTGGGCGACGACCGGCTCGCCCTCTGGATGGAGGACGTGCGCCCCACGACGACGCCCTGGCGCGTCGAGCGGTTCGGGCGCGCCGCCCGGCTGCTCGGCCGGCTGGCCGCCCGGCTGGGCACCGGCGCCTCCCTCCCGGCCCCTGCCCTCATGCCCTATCCGTTCGCCCGGGCGATCTACGAGAGCCGGCTGGTGCCCCGCGCCCTGCCGACCCTTCGCGACGACGCCACCTGGTCGCACCCGCTGATCGCCGGCCACCCCGACCGGCGCTTGCGGGCCGACCTCCTCGAGCTGGCCGAGCGCGTCCCGTCGATGCTCGACGCCCTCGACCTCCTCCCCCAGACGGTGGTGCACGGTGACGCCAGCCCGCAGAACCTGCTCGTGCCCGCCGCCGCCCCCGACAGTTTCGTGGCCGTCGACTGGTCGATGGCGGGGAGGGCGGCCGTGGGCTACGACCTCGGGCAACTGGTGGTCGGGCTGGCCCACGACGGTGCGCTGGCGCCGGCCGGCGTGGCCCTTGTGGCCGCCGTCGCGATGCGCGCCTACCGGCGCGGCCTGGCCGACGAAGGCATGCGCGTGGCCGAGCCCGTGGTCGCCTTCGGCTTCCGCGCCGCCCTCGTGGTGCGCAGCGCCTTCACCGCCCTGCCCCTCGAGCGTCTGGCCGAACCGCCGACCCCCGAGCTGGCCGAGCTGATGGCGGCCCGGTTGCGCCTGACTCGCGTGCTCGTCGACATCGGGTTCGGCCTCCCTTACCGCGACATCACGCCGGCTCGCGCCGCCAGCTGAGCACGACCAGGGCGACGTCGTCGGCGTTGTCGGAGTCGTCGGCGTAGGCGACCAAGGCGTCGGCCAGCTCCGACACCGACGCTTCGGCGTGAGCGTCAGCGATGCCGCTGATGGCGGCCATGCCCTCGTCGATCGAGTGGCGCCGGCGCTCCACCAGCCCGTCGGTGTAGGCGATGAGCGTGGCGCCCGGAGGGAAGGCGACCGGTTCCACGGGGTGCACATCCGCGCCCATGCCCAGCAGCGGGTGGCGCGTGACCGCCTCGACCATCTGCGTCGGGTGACCCGGTCGTCGGATCAACGGCGGCGGGTGGCCGGCGGTGGCGACGCGCACTTCGGCTCGGGCCTGGTCGACGATGGCCACCATCGCGGTGCCGAGGACGTCGGGCTCGGAGGTGATGAGGGGATCGAGCACGTGGAACACCTCGGCCACGTCGACCCCGAGCCGGAGCAGCGTGGCGATGGTGGTGCGCAGCTGCGCCATGTCGGCGGCGGCGTCGACCCCGTGTCCGATCACGTCACCGACGACGACGGCCACGGTGTGGTCGTCGCGCTCGATGACCTGGTACCAGTCGCCGCCAAGGGCCAGGTTGGTGAGCGCCGGGCGGTACCGGGTCGCGATCTCGAAGCCGGCGATGCGCGGGGGCGGACCGGCCAGGCGCTGACCGATGCGGGTGGTGAGGTCGTGCTCGGCGCCGCCCAGCCGGATCCGTTCCAGCGTCTGACCGGTGAGCTCGGCGACGGTGCGCAGCAGGGTGCGGGCCCCGGCGGCGTCGGGGGCGGTGTCCGACCACGCCACCGCCACCCCGCCCACCACTCGGTCGTCGCTGGTCTGCACGGGTGCGGCGACCAGTCCGGCCACGCCGGTGACGCTGGCGTCGCCCACCAGGTGCGGATAGTGCTCCTCGAGGTCGTTCTGGTCGGCCACCACGACGAGGTCGCCGGCGCGCATGGCGTCGACCAGCGGGTTGGCGTGTGGGGGGAGATCGTCGTAGCGGGCCGCGATCTCGACGGCGGCGGCGCCGGTGGCGTCGCGGGGCGACGTGATGGTGAG
>JBIOZN010000398.1:0-7092 GCA_044871175.1 Acidimicrobiales bacterium
CGCCAGCCGGCTGGGCCCGCTCGACACGCTGGGCGTGGGGGCGGCCGGCCTGGTGACGCGGGCCGGCGTGCTGCGGGCGGCCCCCAACCTCGATGTAGCCGAGGAACTGGCCCTGGGCCCGGCCCTCGCCGACCAGCTCGACGTTCCTGTGGTGGTGGCCAACGACGCCAGCTGCGCGGTGTTGGCCGAGTGGCGGCTGGGCGCGGCCCGGGGCCACGACGACGTCGTCCTGGTCACCCTCGGTACCGGCATCGGCGGGGGTGCGGTGGTGGGGGGACGCCTGCAGCTGGGCGCCCACGGCCTGGCGGGTGAACCCGGCCACATGGTGGTCGACCCGCACGGACCCCCGTGCGTGTGCGGCCAGCGGGGGTGCTGGGAACGCTTCGCCTCGGGCCGCGGCCTGGCCCGCCTGGCCCGCGAGGCGGCGGTGGGCGGCCGGCTGCGCCGGGTCGTGGAGCTGGCGGGTGGCGACCCCGAGCTGGTGCGGGGCGAGCACGTCGAGGCCGCCGCACGCGAGGGCGATCCTGGCGCCCTGGCCGTCATCGACGGCTTCGGCTGGTGGCTGGCCCTGGGGCTGGTGAACCTCACCAACATCGCCGACCCCAGCGTGATCGTCGTCGGTGGGGGACTCGTGGCGGCCGCCGACATTTTGCTCGAACCGGTGCGGCGCCACTTCGCCGGGCTGCTCTACGCCGCCGACCACCGCCCGCATCCGCGCATCGTCCCCGCCGCCCTGGGCGAGCGCTCAGGCGCGATCGGGGCCGCCCTGCTCGCGAGCGGCATCGGCTGGGGCTGAGCGCCGGCGCTCGCGAGCCGCGGTGATCTCCCGCCACGCCGCCTCCTGGCCCTCGAAGCCGGCCGTGAGGGAGGTCTTGTCGGGCTCCAGCATCTTGTAGACGTCGAAGAAGTGCTGGATCTCCTGGAGCAGCTCCTGGGGGAGGTCGCCCAGGTCGGCGACGCCTTTCCAACGGAACTCGCCGGGTGGCACGCAGATGACCTTGGCGTCGGGGCCGGCCTCGTCCTGCATCCACAGGACGCCCACGGGGGTGGCCTCCACCCACACGCCGGGAAACACCGGGTCCTCCAACAGGACGAGGGCGTCGAGGGCGTCGCCGTCCTCGCCCAGGGTGTCGGGGATGTAGCCGTAGTCGGCGGGATAGGCGGTGGCGGTGAACAGGCGCCGGTCGAGGAACACGTGGCCCGTCGCTTCGTCGATCTCGTACTTGTTGCGGCTCCCCCGGGGGATCTCGATGACGACGTGGATGTTGCCCTCGCGCGGGGTCGTCCTCAGCACCATGGCCTCATCATGCTCGGTTACATGATCGATCGGCGCGGGGGGTGGCTTGTAGCGTGCCCCGGATGGAGTTCCGCCGGATCACCAACCTCCCGCCCTACGTCTTCACCATCATCAACGGGCTGAAGATGGAGGCCCGGCGCGCCGGCGCGGACGTGATCGACCTCGGGTTCGGCAACCCCGACATCCCCTCGCCCACCATCGCCGTCGACAAGCTGGCCGAGGCCGCCCGGCTGGGCAAGAACCATCGCTACTCGATGTCACGGGGGCTGCCCAACCTGCGCCTGGCCGTGGCCCGGCTGTACCAGCGCCGCTGGGGCGTCGACCTCGACCCCGAGCTGGAGATCAGCAACACCATCGGCTCCAAGGAGGGCTTCAGCCACCTCATGTGGGTGCTGCTCCAGCCCGGCGACGCCGCCATCGTGCCCAGCCCCAGCTATCCGATCCACATCTACGGGCCGCTGTTCGCCGGCGCCGACCTGCGCCAGGTGCCCATGGGTACCGACGCCGACTTCTTCGAGGGCTTGGAGACGGCGTTCACCGTGGGGTGGCCCAAACCGCGCGTGCTCGTGGTCTCGTTCCCGCACAACCCCACGGGCGCCTGCGTCGACGCCGGCTTCATGCAGCGGGTGGTCGACTTCTGCCGGCGCCACGAGATGATCGTCGTGCACGACTTCGCCTACAGCGACATCGGCTTCGACGGCTACGACCCACCCTCGATCCTGCAGGCCGAGGGGGCCAAGGAGTGCGCCGTCGAGTTCTACTCGATGACCAAGAGCTTCTCGATGGCCGGTTGGCGGGTGGCGTTCTGCGTGGGCAATGCCGAAGTGGTGCAGGCGCTGGTCAAGCTGAAGACCTACCTCGACTACGGGACGTTCCAGCCCATCCAGATCGCCGCCACGGTCACCATGAACGAGGCGGCCGAGTACCCCCGGGTGGTGCGGGCCACCTACCAGAGCCGCCGAGACGCCTTGTGCGACGGGCTGGCGCGGATCGGCTGGGAGATCCCCAAGCCCAAGGGCACCATGTTCGTGTGGGCTCCCATCCCCGAGCCGTACCAGGAGATGGACTCACTCGAGTTCGCTTCCATGCTGGTGCGGGAATGCGAGGTGGCCACCTCGCCCGGGGTCGGGTTCGGCCCCGGCGGTGAGGGCTACGTGCGCTTCGCCCTGATCGAGAACGAGCAGCGCACCGCCCAGGCCGTGCGCAACATGCGCAAGGGGCTCACCAAGCTCTGAGCCCGCGCGGTTGACGCGCGATTCACGCGCCCGACACGCACCGCACCCGATCCGCTGACCGACGGTGGGTACCGTGGCGCACGTGGCCAGCTACGTCGTCCGCGTGTGGCTGCCCGACCGGCCCGGCGCCCTCGGCCAGGTCGCCAGCCGCATCGGGGCGGTGCGGGGCGACGTGGTGGGCATCGAGATCCTCGAGCAGGGTGGCGGACGGGCGGTCGACGAGCTCGTCGTGGTGCTGCCCCAGGACGGGCCGGTCGACGTGCTGGCCCGCGAGATCAACGAGGTCGACGGCGTCGACGTCGAAGACATCCGGCCGTTGCGTACCGAGCAGCCCGACCACGCGCTGGCCGGGCTGGACGCCGCGGTGCGCATCGTCGAGGCGCCCCGGGCGGCCGACGTGCTGGCCGAGCTGGTGCGGTCGGTGACCGCCGACCTGGAGGGCGAATGGGGCACCGTGGTGGCGCTGCCCGACGCCCGGGTGCTGGCGGCGGTGGGCGATCCCCCCGATCCGGGCTGGGTGGCGGCCTTCGTGGAAGGCAGCCGGCACTCCGAACCGGTCGCCAACGGGCGCAGCGGCCCGGCCGATCTGGCGTGGGCCGAGCTGCCCGGCCTGGACGCCGCCCTGGTGGTGTGCCGGCCCGGGCGTCCGCTGCGCTGGCGCGAGCGGCGCCAGCTCGCCGTGCTGGCCCGGGTGGCCGCCGCCGTCGCCCGCCGGGCCTGAGCCCCCCTGCACGCTGGCGTCGCCGTTGCGTTGGGCAGTCCGACGGAACGGTCACACAGGCGCTATTCGCCCACCGGCACCCGGCCCACGTCGGGGGCGGGCACGGCGGGCTCCACGCGTTCGTGGTCGCCGGTGGGCGGTGGTGGACGGTCGCGCGCCGCCAGCTCGCGGCACAGCTTGTAGGCGATCACGCCGGTCACCAGCGGCATGACGATGATCCCGATGCGCCCGGCCCAGATCACGCCGTTGACGGTGAGGGCGAAGCGGTTGGCGACGACATCGGCCGACGCCACCCCGAGCAGCACGAGGTAGAGGGACAGTGCGGCCACGCCCAGGCCCGTGCGTACCGGATGGTCCCGGGGGCGCGACAGCACGTGGTGCTCGCGACGGTCGTGGGTGAACCGGGCCTCGATGAAGGGCGCGAGGAACAGCAGCCCGAACAGCACGCCGGGGAACAGCACGGCGCTGAAGAACGGGTTGGGGATCTCGAAACCGAAGGCGCGGATCTCCCAGTTGGGGAAGATGCGCACGGTGCCGTCGAGCCAGCCCATGTACCAGTCGGGCTGCGACGCGGTGCTCACGTCGCCCGGCCGGTACGGCCCGAAGATCCAGATCGGGTTGATCTGGGCCACGCCGCCGAGCAGGAACACGAGGGCGGCGGTGAGGAACAGCATGGCCACTGCCTTGGCCAGGTAGGTGGGCCACAGCCGCTCGCCCACCACGTTGTCGTCGGTGGCCCCGGCGCCGGGGAAGTGAGTGTGCTTGTGGCGGATGAGGATCGCCATGTGGATCCCGACCAGCGCGGCGATGAGGGCCGGGAGGATCAGGATGTGCAGCACGTAGAACCGCTCGAGCAGGTCGGCGCCCGGGAACTCGCCGCCGAACACGAGCGAGGCGATCCACGTGCCGGCGACCGGGATCGACAGCACGATGCTGTAGGCGATGCGCAGGCCCGAGCCCGACAGCTGGTCGTCGAGCAGCGAGTAGCCCATGAACCCGTTGGCGATGGCCAGCAGCATCATCACCAGGCCGATGATCCAGTTGATCTCCCGGGGCCGGCGGTAGGCGCCGGTGAACCACACCCGGAACATGTGGGCCGTCGTGGCCGCGAGGAACAGCAGCGCCGCCCAGTGGTGGGCCTGGCGCATCACCAGGCCGGCGCGCACGTCGAAGCTGAGGTCGAGGGCCGAGTTGTAGGCCCGGGAGACCTCCAGGCCCTGCAGGGGGACGTGGCTGCCCTGGTAGGTCACCGTCGCCGTGCTGGGGTCGTAGAAGAACGTGAGGAACACGCCCGTGCCGATGAGGATGATGAAGCAGTAGAGGGCGACCTCGCCCAACATGAACGACCAGTGGTCGGGGAACACCTTGTCGAGCGCGCTGCGCACGCCCTTGGCGGCGCCCAGGCGGTCGTCGATCCAGCGGGCCAGGCGGGGCACGAGACGCGGGCGCAGGCGGGGTCCGGTCGAGCTGGTCATGTCGGTCCTGGCCATCTCGGTCAACGGCCCCGGTCCCAGAACCCCGGGCCGACCGGGCTGGAGAAGTCGCCCTCGGCCTGTAGCTGCCCGTCGGCGTTGATCGAGATGGGCAGCTGGGGCAGCGGGCGGGCGGCCGGGCCGAAGATGGGGCGGGACTGCTCGTACACGTTGAAGGTGGACTGATGGCAGGGGCACAGCAGCAGCCCACGTTCGGCCTGGTACAAGCCCACCGGGCAGCTCATGTGGGTGCACAGCTTGGAGTAGGCGACGTACTCGCCGTTCTCCCCGGCGGCGTAGCCGGGCCGCACCCAGTCGGGCTGGATGCGGTTGGGGCGCAAGCGGATGAGCAGCGTCGGCGCGTCGGCCGCGTCGGTGTGCCCTTCCGGCCACACGGTGAGGACGCTGTCGACGGCGAACTCGCTCGCGACCACGGGCTGGCCGTCCTCGGTGACCAGCCGCAACCCGGCGCGGAACGGCGTCTGCTTCAGGCCCCGGCCCGGGCGCGGCCCGAGCGAGCGGATCGGGAACAGCGCGGCCACGCCCAGGGCGGCGAAGGCGCCGATCAGCAGGCGCGTGAGCAGGCGGCGGCGGCCGATGGCCTCGGCGCCCTCGCCGAAATCGGCGGCGAAGGCGGCGATCTCGGCGTCGGTGGAGGCCAGCCGGCCGCGGGGCTCGGTGACCGGCCCGGGCGGCAGGAAGCGCTTGGCCCACAACACCATGCCCACGCCGATGCCGCCCAGGGTGATGGCCAGCAGGATGCCCTCGGCCTGGGTCTGGCCGCCTTGCCAGTACACGACCGCCAGCGCGACCGACGACAACATCGACACCACGAAGGCGGCCGCTGGCGCCCGCTCCAGCCGCTTCTGCCGTCGGGGGCTGAACAGCGGCGCCTCGGTGTCCGACGCCGACCTAGCCATCGGCCCCCCGCAGGTGCCGGCGGTGACGCCCGACGACCCACACGCTGATCACGAAGACGCCGCCCAGGCCGAACAGGAGAGCGACGAAGCCTTCGGTCACCGGGCCGACGCGCCCGAGGGAGAACCCGCCGGGATCGTCAGGATGGCGCAGGTACTCGACGTAGGCGGCGATGGCGTTGGCGTCCTCGGCGGAGATGAGGCGCTCGTCGAACACCGGCATCTGGCCCGGGCCGATGCGCATGGCCTCCACCACCTGCTGGGCAGTGGCCTCGTCCAGGGTGGGGGCGTAGTTGCCGTAGCTGAGGGCGCCCCCGATGCCGGCGGCGTTGTGGCAGGCGGCGCAGTTGGCCCGGTACAGGGCGCCGCCGAGGGCCAGGTCGGCGTCCTGGGTGTCCACCACGGGCACCGGCGGGCCCTCCCCCCCGAAGGTGCGGATGTAGGCGGCGAGGGCGTCGATCTGGCCGGCGTCGAACACCGGGTCCTTGCGGCGGGACTGGGCGTAGGTCCCCTCGGCGGCGGGCATCCGGCCGGTGCCCACGTAGAAGTGGACGGCGGCGTCGCCCGCACCGATCAGGGTGGGGCCCCGGCCGGCCACGCCGACACCGCGGTCGCCGTGGCACGACACGCAGCCGGTGAGGTAGAGCTGCTCGCCCTCGGCCACGAGGTCGTCGCCCGCCGGCGGCGGCTGCTGGGCCGCCACCGACACGGCGTCCTGGGCCAGTTGCACGGCCAGCGCCGCGGTGACGGCCACAGCGAGGGGCAGCGCGATCCGGACGGCGCGGGCCGGCCTCATCGCACGATGAAGATCGTGGTGAACACGAACACCCACACCAAGTCGACGAAGTGCCAGTAGTAGGCGCTGACCTGGAAGGTGGCGCCGAGGGGGGCGCGCGCGTCGGTGCCGCTCACCACCACGGCGGCCGCGGCCATGAGCCCGAGTCCGGCCAGCAGGTGCACGCCGTGGGCGCCGGTGAGCAGGTAGTAGACCGAGCCGTAGGCGTGGGAGGAGAGGCTGAAGTCGAGGGCCGCCCACTCCAAGCCCAGGTTCACGATGAAGGCGGCGCCCAGCAGGAAGGTGACGAACAGCCAGCGCAGGGCGTCCCGGCGGTCGTCGCGCTCGGCGGCGCGCACCGAGAGGTGCATGGTGACGCTGGACGACAGCAGCACGATCGTGGCCAGCACGGCCCGCAGGGTGTCGAGCTCGACGTCGGATGGGGGCCAGCCGGCGGCGTCGTTGTCGGCCCGGAGCACGTAATAGGCGGCGAAGAGGCCGCCGAAGAACATGAGCTCGCTGGCCAGCCACACCACCACGCCCACGGCCAGCGGGGACGTCCGCGGACGGTGCTCGTCGCCGGCGGGGGCAGGGGTCGTCGCCGACGCGTCGGTCACGCCGGTCTTCCTACCACGCTCCGGCCCGGCCCAGCTGCGTCGGGGCCGCACCGTCCCC
>JBIOZN010000399.1:0-3053 GCA_044871175.1 Acidimicrobiales bacterium
CCCCCGGCCGGCCCGCCCCCCGCCGCGCCCCCGGGCGCGGGCAGCCCACCCGGCCCGCCCGGGGCGCCGGCGCCCCCCGACGTCACCACCCGCGCCGTGGCGCCATCGCCCCGCCACGCGCTCGCCCAGCCCCGGTCCACCCGGGCCACGCGGGCCACTCGGGCCGGGTCGGCACCGGCCGGGGCCAGGGCGGCGAGGGCCTTCCACTCGCCCGGCCCGAAGCCCAGCCCGGCGAGGAAGGGCAGGTCAGAGGTCACGCGCGGCTCGCACCGTAGGCGCCGCCGGCCACCACCGTGACCCGTGTCGCCGGGGTGCTTGACACTTCGCGCCGATCGGCCCCTACCGTTGCCCGCCGATGTCCCGCCCCCTCGTCATCGTCGAATCGCCGGCCAAGGCCAAGACCATCGCCCGCTTCCTGGGCGGCGACTACGACGTGCGCGCCTCGATCGGCCATGTCGCCGACCTGCCGGCGAAGGGACTCGCCGTCGACGTCGACGCCGGCTTCCGTCCCACCTACGAGCTCACACCCCGGGGGCGGGAGGTGGTGCGGAACCTGCGGGCGGCGCTCAAGTCGGCCACCGAGCTCTACCTCGCCACCGACGAGGATCGCGAGGGCGAGGCCATCAGCTGGCACCTGGTCGAGCACCTGAAGCCCCGCGTCCCGGTCAAGCGGATGGTGTTCCACGAGATCACCCGGGCCGCCATCGAGCAGGCCGTCGCCAACCCGCGGGGCATCGACCAGGGGCTGGTGGACGCGGCCGAGACGCGCCGCATCCTCGACCGCCTCTACGGCTACGAGGTGTCGCCCGTGCTGTGGCGCCGGGTGAACCGGGGCCTGTCGGCCGGCCGGGTGCAGAGCCCCGCCGTGCGCCTGGTCGTCGAGCGTGAGCGGGAGCGGATGGCCTTCGTCGCTGCCGACTACTGGGAGATCGACGCCCTGTTCGCCACCGACCCCCGCTTCACCGGGACGCTGGTGGGGGTCGACGGCTGGCGCGTGGCGAGCGGGCGCGACTTCGGTCCCGACGGCCGGCCGGTCGGCCGCGTGGTGGTGCTCGACGAGGAGCGGGCCACCGTCCTGGCCGCCGGCCTCACAGGCCGCTCGTTCACCGTCCGCTCCGTGGAGGAGCGGCCCTACCGGTCCTCGCCCCGGGCGCCCTTCATGACCTCCACGCTCCAACAGGAGGGGGGCCGGAAGCTGCGCCTGTCGGCCAGCCAGGTCATGCGCCTGGCCCAGAGCCTCTATGAGCAGGGCTACATCACCTACATGCGCACGGACGCCACCGTGCTGTCCGATGAGGCGATCGGCGCCACCCGGGCTCGCATCACCCAGCAGTACGGCGAGCGTTTCCTGTCGCCCCACCCCCGCCAGTACGCCCACAAGGTGAAGAACGCCCAGGAGGCCCACGAGGCCATCCGTCCCACCATCCCTTATCGCGGTCCCGACGAGGTGGCCCGTGAGCTGCGGGGCCCGGAAGCGGGGTTGTACCGGATGATCTGGCAGCGCACCCTGGCCTCACAGATGGCCGACGCCGTCGGCACCACCGTGAGCGTGCGCCTGGGCGCGGCGGCGGCCGACGGCACGGACTGCGAGTTCGCCGCCCGGGGCACAACGATCACCTTCCCCGGCTACCGCCAGGTGTACGTCGAGTCCCGCGATGAGGGCGAGACCGAGGAGTCCGAGGCCCTGCTGCCCCACCTGCAGGAAGGCGACCACGTCGCCGTCGAGTCGCTCACGCCCCTGGGGCACCGCACCGCCCCGCCCGCTCGCTACACCGAAGCGTCGTTGGTGAAGCGCCTCGACGAGCTCGACATCGGCCGGCCGTCCACCTGGGCCTCGATCATCCAGACCATCCAGGATCGCGGTTATGTGTGGAAGCGCGGCCAGGCCCTCGTGCCCACGTGGACGGCGTTCTCGGTGGTCAACCTGCTCGAGCGCCATTTCGACACCCTGGTCGACTACGACTTCACCGCCCGCATGGAGGACGACCTCGACGCCATCGCCCGCGCCGAGGAGCAGAAGGAGCGGTGGCTGCACCACTTCTACTTCGGCGACGAGGGCGACGGCGACGGCGAGGCCTCCATCGGCCTGAAGCGGCTGGTCGAGGAGAACCTCGACGAAATCGACGCCGCCGAGATCAACACGTTCCCGCTCGGCCTCGACGCCGACGGCAACGAGATCGTGGTGAAGCCGGGGCGTTACGGCCCGTACGTGAAGCGGGGCGACGACACCGCCAGCGTCCCCGACGACCTGGCCCCCGACGAGCTCACGGTCGAGAAGGCCCTCGAGCTGCTGGCCGCACCCAAGGGAGACGAGCCCATCGGCCGCGATCCCGAGTCGGGGTTGCCCATCTACGCGAAATCGGGCCGCTACGGGCCCTACGTGCAGCTCGGTGACGCCGACACCCTGCCGCCCGGCGAGAAGCCGAAGATGGCGTCGCTGTTCGCCACCATGACCCTCGAACGCATCCGGGTCGACGACGCCGTGCAGCTCCTCCGCCTGCCCCGGGTCGTCGGCACCGACCCTGTCGACGGCCAGGAGGTGCTTGCCCAGAACGGGCGCTACGGGCCCTACGTGTCCAAGGGCAACGAAAGCCGCAGCCTGGCCAACGAGGAGCAGATCTTCACCGTCACCCTGGACGAGGCGTTGACCCTCTTGGCCCAGCCCCGCCAGTTCCGCGGCCGGGGGCCGGCCAAGCCGCCGCTGCGGGAGTTCGGGCCCGACGCGGTCTCGGGACGACCCATCGTCGCCAAGGAGGGCCGCTTCGGCGTGTACGTCACTGATGGCGAGACGAACGCCTCGCTGGGCCGGGGCGACCGGGTCGATGTGATGACCTCGGAACGGGCGCACGAGCTGCTCGCCGCCCGGCGTGAGGCGGTGGCGGCCGGGGGCGGGTCGGGGGCGAAGAAGACGGCGCCGGTGAAGAAGAAGGCGGCCCCGAAGCAGGCTGCACCCAAGCAGGTGGCGCCGAAGGCGAAGGCGGCGACGCCGAAGAAGAAGGCGGCGAAGAAGACGGCCGCGCCCCGCAAGCGGTCCTGACGTGCGCTTGTGTGAC
>JBIOZN010000400.1:0-6011 GCA_044871175.1 Acidimicrobiales bacterium
TTTCCACCTACGAGGTGGAAATCCGTGACACGAACGGCTCAGGCGGCGATGGGGGCGGCCCAGGCGGTGAGGCGGGCGGCTCAGGCGGCGATGGGGGGCGCCTCCGCCACGGCGTCGGACAGCGCCCACTCGAGCACCTGCTCGATGGTGGACGCCAGGTGCACCGTCACCTCGCGGCGCACCGCCTCGGGCACGTCCTCGAGGTCGGGCCCGTTGCGCTCGGGCAGGATCACGGTGGTGAACCCGCCCCGGTGGGCGGCCAGCACCTTCTGCTTGACGCCGCCGATGGGCAGCACCCGCCCGGCCAGGCTGGTCTCGCCGGTCATGGCCACCTCGGCCCGCACCAGGCGGCCGGAGAGGAAGCTCACCAGCGCGGTCGTCATGGTGACGCCGGCCGACGGCCCGTCCTTGGGCACGGCCCCGGCGGGGACGTGCACGTGGAACCGGCGATCCAGCGAGAGCGGGTCGATGCCGAGCTGCACGGCGTGGGCGCGCACCCACGAGAGGGCGATCTGGGCCGACTCCTTCATGACGTCGCCCAGCTGGCCGGTGAGCACCAGCGCGGGCTCGCCCGGTGAGGCCGACACCTCGATGAACAGCACGTCGCCGCCGACCCCGGTGACGGCCAACCCCGTCGCCACGCCGGGCACGTCGACCCGGCGGGTGTCCTCGGGCTGCACCTTCACCCGGCCGAGCAACGGCGTCACGCCGTCGGCCTCGACCGTGATCGGCGTGGCCGCGCCGCCCGCCACGTGGGTGGCGACCTTGCGCAGCAGCCGGGCCAGCTCGCGCTCGAGCGAGCGCACACCCGCCTCGCGCGTGTAGCCGGTGATGACGGCCCGGATGGCGTCGTCAGTCACGACCACCTCGTCGGCCTGCAGCCCGGTGCGCTCGTTCAGGCGGGGCAGCAGGTGGTCGCGGGCGATGAACACCTTCTCGTCCTCGGTGTAGCCGTCGAGGCGGATGAGGTCCATCCGGTCGAGCAGTGGTCCGGGGATGGTGTCGGCGGTGTTGGCCGTGGCCAGGAACACGACGTCGGACAGGTCGAGGTCGACCTCCAGGTAGTGGTCCCGGAACGTGTGGTTCTGGGCGGGGTCGAGGACTTCGAGCAGGGCCGAGGCGGGGTCGCCCGACCAGCCGCCGACCTGCAGCTTGTCGACCTCGTCGAGCAGCACGACCGGGTTCATCGAGCCCGCCTCGGTGATGGCCCGCACGATGCGGCCGGGCTGCGAGCCGACGTAGGTGCGCCGGTGGCCGCGGATCTCGGCCTCGTCGCGCACGCCGCCCAGGGCGACCCGCACGAAGTGCCGGCCCATGGCCCGGGCCACCGACTCACCCAACGACGTCTTGCCCACGCCCGGCGGGCCGACGAGGGCGAGGATGGCCCCGCCGCCCCGGCGCGCCGAGGGCACGGCGCCGTCCTCGGGCACGGCGTCGAGCCCCCGCTCGGTGCGCAGCTTGCGCACGGCCAGGTACTCGAGGATGCGCTCCTTCACGTCGTCCAGGCCGGTGTGGTCGGCGTCGAGCACCTCCCGGGCGCCGCCCAGGTCGAGGTTGTCCGTCGTCGTGGTTCCCCACGGCAGGGCCAGCACCCGGTCGAGCCAGGTGCGGATCCAGCCCTGCTCGGGGTTCTGGGCGCCGGCGCGCTCCATCCGGCCGATCTCGGTCTCCACCGACTCGGCCACCTTGGGCGGCAGCGGCAGGGCCGCAGCCTTGGCCCGGTACTCGGCGGCGGGATCGTCGCCCTCCTCTCCCAGCTCCTTGCGGATGGCCGCCATCTGCTGGCGCAGCAGGTGGTCGCGCTGGGCCTTCTCCAGGTTGTCGGTGACGTCGCTGCGGATCTTGTCGGTGACCTCGAGCTCGGCCAGCAGGTCCTTCAGCTGAAGGGTGACCTGCTCGACCCGATCGCCGACCTCGACCGCCTCGAGGACGGCGAGCTTGGCCTCGGGGCTGGCGTCGGACCACCCGGCGATGGCGTCGGCCAGGGCGCCGGGCTCGTGGACGGTGCGCAGGATCTCGGGCAGGCGGCGGCTGTTGCGCCGCTCGGCCACGACCGTGGCCACGGCCCGCAGGTCGCGGTGGGCGGCGTCGACCCGCGGCGTAGCGGCGCCGTCGTCGACCGGCTCCGCCTGCACCGACAGGCCCGCCCGCTCGGACACCACGCCGGCGCCGACCCGGGCCCGCTGCACGCCGCGGAGGATGGCGGCCGTGCCGCCCAGGGGCAGCTCGCCGACCTGCTCGACGTGGGCGACGGTGCCGACGCGGCCCGTCCGGCCGCCGACCTCGGGCACGAGCAGGACTCGGCCGTCGCCGCTGCGCGCCGCCCGCACGGCCTGGCGCGCCGGCTCGCTGTCGAGGTGGAGGGTGACGACGGTGCCGGGGAAGACGACCCCGCCCGGGATGGGCAGGACCGGGAGGGACAGGGAAGGAGCGGCGGCGGCGGTGTCGGCCATGCCAAAAGGCTACTGACACGGTCGGCTATCACAACGCAAGTGACCGAAGATCCTGCGCGATGAGCGCTCAACCCTTCTCCTGCTCCTTCGCGTAGACGAGGGCGGCGGGCAAGCTCGCGCCCTCCGCGAGCAGGAGCCGATAGGGCATGAGGCGCCGGGGCAGCGACACCGCCAGCGCGGCCGTGAGGCGGCCGTCCCGCCCGTAGAGGGCCACGAAGCGCCGGTCCTCGACCCGGCCGTGCACGACCTGCACGTCGTCGCCCGCTCGGGGGTGGCCGAGCATCTGGATCCGGTGCTCGAACTGGTCGCTCCAGAAGAACGGCACCGGGACGAACGGCCGGGGCTCGTCGCCGCGAGCGAGGGCCAGCAAGGTGGTGGCGGCGTGGGCGCCCTGCTCGGCGGCGTTGGTCCAGTGCTCGATGCGGATGGGCTCACCCACCGCCGGGTGGGGCCAGCGGGCGCAGTCGCCGGCGGCCACCACCCCGGGCGCGGCCGCCAGGGTGGCGTCGCAGAGGATGCCGTCGCCCAGCGCGAGCCCGCTGCCGTCGAGCCACGCGGTGTCGGGCGTGACGCCGATGCCGACGACGACGACCTCGGCGTCGATGGTGGCGCCGGTGGCCAGGCGTACGCCGGCCACGCGCCCCGCCCCGTCACCCACCAGCGCCTCGACGGTGACCCCGCAGCGCAGGTCGATGCCGCCGTCGCGCAGCAGCTGGCCGCACGCCGCCCCCATCTCGGGGCCGAGCGCCCGGGCCAGGGGCACGGGCAGGGCCTCCAGGACGGTGACCTCCAGGCCGCGCTGGCGGGCGGTGGCCGCCACCTCGGCGCCGATGAAGCCGGCGCCGATCACGACGACTCGCGCCGGCCGGGCGTCCAGGGCACGCCCGAGGGCGAGGCTGTCGTCCAGCGTGCGCAGGGTGAACACGCCCTCCAGGTCGGCGTCGAGCGGCAGGCGGCGGGGGACCGCCCCGAGCGCCAGGACGAGGCCGTCATACCGCAGGCTTTCTCCGTCACCCAGGGTCAGCGTGCGGGTGGCGCGGTCGAGGGCGGTGGCCCGCCGGCCGAGAAGCCACTCGGCGTCGAGCTCGTCGTACTGGTCGGGCTTGCGCAAAAAGGCCCGCTCGGGACCCCAGTCGCCGGCCAGGATCTTCTTGGACAGCGGCGGCCGGTCGTAGGGGCGGTGCTCCTCCTCGCCCACCACGGTGATGCGACCGCTGTACTCGCCTCCTCGCAGGGCCTCCACGGCCCGCAGCCCGGCCAGGCCCGCCCCCACCACGACGACGTGCTGCACGCCTTGCAGGCTGTCACGCGCCGGTAGGGTCCTGGGCCTCCTGTGTTCGGCCCCGGGCGGTGTGCGTGCTCTACCGGTTCGGCGACTGTGAAGTCGACCTCGACCTGTACGAGCTGCGTCGCGCCGGAATGCGCCAGCCCGTCGAGCCCCAGGTGTTCGACGTCCTGGTGCACCTGATCCGGCACCGGGACCGGTTGGTCACCAAGGACGAACTCCTCGACGCCGTGTGGGGCAGCCGGTTCGTCAGCGAGTCGGCGCTGACCAGCCGAGTGAAGGCGGCCCGGCGGGCGGTGGGCGACGACGGGCGCCTCCAGGCCGTCATCCACACCGCCCATGGCCGCGGCTACCGCTTCGTGGCGCCGCTGCGCGAGATCCGGGGCGAGGGCACGGTCGGCGGGGACACCGCCGCCGCCACCGCCGCTGACACCCCCGGCGTTGCGGCCCGGGTGCGGCTGCCGTCGCCCTTGACGCCGTTCATCGGCCGATCCTCGGAGCGCGCCGAGTTGGCGGCGGCGGTGCGCGCCCACCGCCTGGTCACCGCCACGGGACCGGGGGGCGTGGGCAAGACGCGCCTCGCCGTTGCGGCCGCGTCCGACGTGGGCGCCGAGCTCTCCGGTGCCGTGGTGTTCGTCGACCTGGTGAGGGTGACCCAGCCGGAAATGGTCGAAGCGGCCGTGGCCGATGCCGCCGGCGTGCCCGAGCGGGCCGGAGCCGGCCGCCTGGAGGCGCTCATCGCCGCCCTCGGCGAGGGCGACTGCCTGGTCGTCATGGACAACTGCGAGCACGTCCAGGACGCCGCCCGGCGCGGTATCGAGCAGCTGCTGCTCGGCTGTCCGGGCGTGAGGGTGCTGGCCACCAGCCGCCTGCGCCTGATGCTGCCCTTCGAGCACGTGGTCGCCGTGCCGGGATTGTCCCTGGAGGGCAGCGGCGGCAGCAGCGACGCCGTGCGGCTGTTCGTCGACCGGATGGTGGCCGCCGGTGCGGCCCCCCCGGTGGGCGCCGGGCAGTGGGAGGGCGTCGCCGAGATCTGTGGGGCGCTCGAGGGCATCGCCCTGGCGATCGAGCTCGCCGCCGCCCGGGTGCCCGGTCTCGGCCTCGACGGGCTGGCCGGCGCCCTCGGCTCCCGCCTGGACGTCCTGGCCATCGGCCACCGCGCCGAGGACCGCCACCGGTCGCTGCGCGCCGCCATTGACTGGAGCTACAGCCTGCTCTCCGACGACGAACGGGCCGTGCTGCGAGCCGCGTCGGTGTTCGCCGCGCCGTTCGACGCCGAGGCCATGGCCGCGGTCACCGGGCGAACCCCCGCCGCCGTTCTCGACCCGCTCGCCCGGTTGGTCGACTGGAACCTCCTCACGCTCCGGACCGCAGGGCTCGCCCGCTACCGGGTGTTGGAGACGATCCGGCAGTTCGCCCTCGAGCGAGCCGAAGCGGGCGGCGACGCGGCCGCGCTGCACGGCGCCCACCTCGCCTGGTGCCAGGCGACGCTCGAAGGGCTGCTCGCGGCGGCTCCCGGCGACGACCGCTGGTGCGGCCAGGTGGATCTCGTGCTCGATGACGCTCGGGCGGCGCTCGCCTGGGCGAGCGAACCGCCGGGCGAGCGCCGCCGGGCGATCGCGCTGGCCGCCGTGCTCGCCGACGTGTCGTTCCAGCGCGGCCTCCCGGGCGAGGCGCAACGTCGCTACCAGCAGGCCGCCACGGGGGCCGACACGCCCGCCGAGCGCCGGCGCTGGCTCCGCCTGGCCGCCGGTGCCGCCGCCGCCCGCAACGTGGGCGGCGACGCCGTGGACCTGTTGCAGCAGGCGGCGGCGGTGGCGGTGGACGCCGGGGAGCACGACGCTGCCGCCTTTGACCTGGCCAGTGCGGCGGCGCTGGCCCACCGGGCACCGGGCATCATGCACCGGCCCGTTCCCGAGGCCACCATTGACGCGCTGCTCGACCGGGCGCGGGCCATGAGCCGGGGCACGCCAGAGGCCGAGGCGGCCGTCGCCGTGGCCGAGGGATGGGGGCCCCGAGCGCGGGCGCGGTCGCGCGACCTCACCGAACGGGCCCTCGAGCGGGCCGAAGCGGCCGACCAGCCGCTGCTTGTGGACGATGCCCTCGACCAGGTCACCGCGCTCGAGTTGGACGCCCACGACCTGAACGCGGCCGCGGCGGCGATCGATCGCCGGCTCGGCGTGCTCGGGCGGGTACCACTCGACGCCCTCAGCGGCTTCGAGTACTACGACGCCTACCAGATGGCGTGCCGGGTGAGTCTGGCCGCCGGCCGG
>JBIOZN010000401.1:0-14042 GCA_044871175.1 Acidimicrobiales bacterium
CAACGCCCGCCCCGCCCCCCGCCCGGCCAAGTCACCCGGCCAAGTCACCCGGCCAAGTCACCCGGCCAAGTCACCCGGCCAAGTCTCGGCGCGAAAGCCGCCATATGTGGCGGAAATCGCGCCGAGACGTCGCCGGAGGCCGGGTGCGGTTGGCGGGCCGCTCAGGCGGCGGCCAGCAGCGATCGGTAGAGGAGCTGCGGGTCGCCCAGGCGACGACGCAGCTCACGTTCGAGGGCGGCGATGGGAAACAGGTTCTGGGGCGCGCGCGCCTCCTTGGCCGGCGCCGAGGCGAAGCGAGGCAGGGCGAGGGCGGTGGCGTCGGCCAGGGCGACGGCGTCGGGCGGCGCCAGGGTGGCGGCGCACTCGAGGCGCACGATGCCCGCCATCGGCCCGTTGCCGAGGGCGCCGGGCAGGCGCAGGTACCAGCTGTGGCGGCTCCAGGTGGTGCCGATGGTGAAGATCGGGGTGCGCTCGCCGGCGCGCAGGCCCCGGCGGACCGGCCGGAGTTCGGGCCCGAGATAGTCGACCTGATGGCTCTTCACGAGCCCGACCGCACCGTTGAGGTGCTGGCGGCCCCGCAGCGGCCCGTCGATCACCAGCAACCCGGCGCCATTGGCCTCGGCGCCGGCCGCGTTGGCGCCGGCCGCGACGGCCACCTCGGATGCGGTCATCCGCTCTTGCAACGCCAGCGAGAGCGCTTCGGGCGTGGCCCCGGCCGTGGGACAGGCGACGAAGCGGCCGTGGGCGGTGACCAGGTCGGCCACGTGGGGTGAGGGTGTGAACAGGCCCCGCCCGACTGCGGCGGCGACGAGCTCGGCGTGCCCGTCACAGCGCATCGCCCCCGCCGCCCACGACGCGCACAGCCCCGGGGCGAGCTCGCCACCATCGCCCCCGTCAGGTTCGACCCACACCCGCGCCTCCACGCGACGCACCCCGTCGACGAACACGAGGACCTCGGGGCCGCACGACGCCTCAGCGGGCGGCGGCCGCACCGGCGCCCACCGGGCCGGGGCGCGCTCGACGGCCAGGTTCACGGTGGCCCCGCCCGGCTCGCCACCGTCACCGTCGCCCGCGGTGCCGTAGCTCGGATCCCAGGAATCGACGCTGACCCGCATCAGGCCACCTCCCGCACGACGCTGGACGTGGTGGCCCCCCGGCTCACGACGAGGCGCACCGGGATGCGTTCGGCCAAGGCGCCCACGTGGGTGACGACTCCCACCATCCGGCCTTCGCCGGCGAGCGCTTCGATCGTGGCGGCGACGGTGTCGAGGCTCTCGGCGTCGAGTGAGCCGAACCCCTCGTCGAGGAAGATCGCCTCGAGCCGGGCCCGCCCGCCGCCGGCGAGGGCGGCGATGCGCTCGGACAGGGTGAGGGCCAACGCCAGCGCGGCCTGGAACGTCTCGCCCCCCGACAGGCTGCGCACGCCCCGCCGTTCGTCGGCGTTGCGGTGGTCGACGACGGCCAGGTCACCGGCGGGGTCGACGCACAGGGAGTACTGCCCACCGGACAGCTCGCCCAGCGTGGCCGAAGCCCCGGTGACGAGTGCGTCGAGCGCGCCGGCCACGAGCCAGCGCTCGAAACCCGCGGACGTGAGGAGGCGGGCCAACTCACCCGCCACCTCGGCCCGTTCGAGCGTGGCGGCCACCCGCCGCCGCAGCTCGTCGGCTTCGGCCTGGGCGTCCTCGATACGTGCCACGGCGTGCTCGGCCGCCGCCTCGGCCCGCACGACCGCGCTCTGCAGGGCGCCTATCGACCCGACGCGGTCGACGTCGGCTCCGGCGGCCGCGGCGAGCGCCACCAAGGCCTGCAGACGGGCGTCGCGCTGGCCCACGAGCGCGACGGCCTCGGCCCGCGCCTCGCCCGCCGCGGCCTGCTCGATCGGACGGCGCTCGGCCGCCCAGGCGGCCAACCGCCCCCAGCCCGCCGCCACGTCGTCGCCCGGGACGGGCGGAGCGAGCTCGGCCAGCGGGTCGCGCGAGGCGTGGAGGGCGGCCAGCAGCCGCTGGCTGTCGCGATCGACGCCGGCGCGCTCGCGCCGAGCGGCGTCGAGACGGTGCCGCGCCTCCTGCTCGGCGTGGCCGGCGGCCACGAGACCCCGGCGAGCCGCCTCGTGCTCGGCGAGGCTGGCCTCCACGGCACACGGGTCGGGATGAGCCGCCAACTCGGCGTCGAGAGCGGCACACCGGGCGGTGGCGGCCTCGACCCGGGCGGCCGCCCCCGCCCGGGTCGCGCTCGCCTGCTCGAGGCGCTGGCGGGCTGCCCGAGTGGCGCAGGCCGCCGCCCGCGCCGCTTCTCGCACGGCATCGAGCTCGGGAGGAGGCTCGGCGGCCACGAAGAGCGCATCGACCGACTGCCGGCACACGGGGCACGGCTCGCCGGGGACCAGCCCGGCGGCCAGGGCATGGGCGGCATGGCGGCGCTCGGCCTCGGTCACCCTGGCCGTGGCGTCCGCCTCGGCCGCCTCCGCCTGGCCCCGCGCGAGCTCGGCCTGCTCGGCCGCGATCCCTGCGGCCGCGAGGTCGTCGGCCGAGGCCGCCCGCTGGGCGCGCGCCACCGCCCGTTCGGCGTGGGCCCGCTGGGCGGCGTGCAGGGGACCGATGGGGCCGAGGGCGTCGATGCGTTCGTGGGCGGTGACGGCGGCGGCGGCGGCGTCCTTCACCGCCGTCTCGGCCTGCTCGACCGCGCCCTCGGCCGCCGTGCGTCGCTGCGCGAGGGCACGCGCCGCCGGGGGCACGACCACGCGGGACAGACCGATGGCCAGGCGCTCGTGCCGCTGGGCGTTCGCGGTGGCTTCGTGGGCGGTTTGCTCGAGGGCCGCCACCTGGGCCGCCGCCTCCTCGACGGCGCCCACCACCTGGCGCAAGCCGTCGCGACGGTGGACGGCAGCGGCCCGCGCCTGGGGCGTGGCGTGCTGGAGGCTGGAGAGGCGACGTTCGTCGGCCGCCGCCTCGGCTTGGGCCGCCTTGGCCACGAGCCGCGCCTGTTGGCCCAGGCGCTCGTAGACGTCGAGGCCGAGCAACCGGACGAGCAGGTCCTGGCGGTCGGCGGGCGTGTCGTGGAGGAAGCGGGCGAAGGCGCCCTGCGGCAGCACGACGCAACGGGTGAAGTGGGCGAAGGGCAGGCCCAGCAGCTGCTCGACGGCCGCCGTGACGTCCTTGGCCGTGCCCGCCACCGATCGCGTCACGCCGTCGGGGAGCAGCTCTTCGAGGCGGGCCTCTTTGGTGGTGGCACGCCCGTCACGCTGGCGGCGTACGACCCGGGCCACCACGAAGCGCCGGCGTTCGAGCGTGAACGTGACCCTGACCCGGGCCTCGTTGGCCCCGACGCTGACGGCGGCCCCGACGAGGCGTTGATCCTGGTACCGGGGGACCGAGCCGTACAGGGCGAAGCAGAGCGCGTCGATCACGGTGGACTTGCCCGCGCCGGTGGGCCCGACGAGGGCGAACGCGTCGACGTCGTCGAGGTCGATGACGGTGGGCTGGCGGAACGACCCGAAGCCGGAGAGCTCGATGCGTTCAGGCCGCATCCTGGCCTCCCTCGGGCGATCCGGCGCTGGCCAGCTCGGCGTCGAGCAACTCGGCGAACAACGCCTGCAGTCGGTGGTCGGCCACGCCGAGGGTCGTCAGGTAGTCGGCGAACAAGGCGTTGGGATCGCGCCCGGGTGTCGGGGCCGGGTGGGCCGCCCCCTCGGCCGGGGGCCGCGCCACTGTGACCTCGAGCGCCCCCGGCAACAGCGCCCGCACCTCGTCGGCCAACCCGACACGCGCCGGCTCGTGCACGACGACGCGCACCAGGTCGTCACGCGCCTCAGGTGCCAGGGCGGCGAGCTCGGCCAGCGTGCCCTCCACGGTGCGGAGCCGACATGCCGACGCCAGCGGCACGGGCCGGACGCGGGCGGGCACCCCCATCGACGCCTCGACGACGAGGACGCCTTTCACGTCGTCGCCCTCGCCGAAGTCGACGGCGAGCGGCGACCCCGAGTACCACACCGGGCGGCCCCCCGGGGCGACCTGCTGGCGGTGGAGGTGGCCGAGGGCGACGTACGCCGCGCTGGTAGGGAAGACCTGGGCGTCGACGGCGTAGGAGAAGATGGTCTGGGCGGCCCGCTCGCCTCCCCCCAATCGCCCGTCGACGAGGGTGGCGTGGGCGACAACGATGTTGACGGCATCGGACCGAAAGCCTGCCGTGAGACGTGCGACGAGGGCGCTGTAGGCGGCGGCGTAGGCACCGTTGGACTCGGCGGCGTCGAGCTCGAACAGCTCGCCCGCCCGCACGACTCCCCGCTGGGAAAGGAACGGAACGAGAGCCAGGCGCACGGGCTCACCGGTGGAGCGGGCGACGAGCGTCACCACCCCGCCGGCCTCGGGGGGGACGGGACGGCCGAGCACGGTGACGCCGGCGGCGGAGAACACCGGCGCCACCGCGTCGAAGGCGGCGGCCGAATCGTGATTGCCGGCAATGACGACCACCTCGGCCCCGGTGGCGCGCAGGGCCAGCAGCGTCGACCAGGCCAGCCGCTGGGCCTCGGGTGACGGCGCGGCCGACTCGAACACGTCGCCGGCCACCACGACGAGGTCGACCGCCTCGGCGGCGGCGATGCTGACGAGCTCGGCCAGGACGGCGGCCTGTTCGTCGAGCCGGGGAAGCCCCTTCAGCACCTTGCCCAGATGCCAGTCGGCGGTGTGCAGCAGGCGCATGTCAGGAGCTCCAGCGGGCGAAGTCGTCGTCGGTGGCGGGCACAGGGGCGGCCAACGAGCCGGAAGCCTCGGCCGGCCGGGTGGCCCAGGCGGGGAACGGGAACTCGGCCACGAGGGGCACCGGCAGTTGCGGTTGGTTGACGAACATGGTGCCGGGCTTGGCGATGGTGGCCCGGCGGCGGTGGGCGTCAGGCAGGAAGCCGTACTCGGGCCGGCCCGCCTCGGCGGCGTCGAGCCGGCCGGCCACCCGGATGGCGGAGTTGGCGATGACGCGCCGCTCGACCTCGCTGGCCGTCTGCTGGGCGCCGATGAGGATGAACCCGAGGGATCGGCCCCGCTCGGCCACGTCGAGCAGGATCTCCTTGATGGGCGACGTGCCTTCCCGCGGGGCGTACTTGTTGAGCTCGTCGAGCACGACGAAGGTGAGCGGGCGAGCGGCCCCCGACTGCTCTTTGGCGTCGAAGGCGCGCTTCAGGGTGACGCCGACCACGAAGCGTTGGGCGCGATCGTGCAGGTTGTGGAGGTCGACCACGGTGACCTGGGCGTCGGAGGTGGAGATGCGGTGTCCCGGGCGGCGACCGATGTCGGCACGCACGATGCGCTCGAGCCGCGACCGTGACGAGAGCAGGCGCCGGATGAAGGCGTTGCGCGTGCCCATGCCGATGCCCGTGCCCGCCCACTCGTGGTCGTCGGGGTTGCTCACCCGCTCGACCACGAAGTCGACCAGATCGCCGTAGGTGCGCAAGGTCACGCCGTCGACCGCCCACATCCCGTCGGGCCCGACGGGCTGGCCATGGCGACGCAGGCGGGCGGTGACGTTGTGGACGACCATCGTGTACTGCTGGCGCTCGTCCTCGGCGTCGGCGAAGACGAACGGCAGCAGCTCCTCGGCGCAGAACTCGGCCAGCGTCCAGTAGAAGGCGTGCACGCCGGTGGTGCGGCTGGCCACGTCGGGCGTGGCCACCGGGTCGTCACGGCGCGGCGGGGCAAAGACGGCGACCGATCCGAAGGGGCCGGCGGGCAGGCCGAGGTCGGCATAGCGGGCGCGGTCGTCGTCGGTGAGGGCGGTGTTGGGGTGGTCGAGGAACAGGAGGTCTTCGCCCTTCACGTTGAAGACGAGCGCCTTGGTGTTGAGGGCTTCGGCGCCGAGCACGCCCGAGGTGAACAGGCTGTGCAGCAGGAAGGTGGCGTAGCTGGTCTTGGTGGCCACGCCCGAGATGCCGGAGATGTTGACGTGGGCGCCTCGGGTGCCGTCGACGAACTCGAGGTTGGCGTAGAGCGGGCGGCCGTCACGCCCGAGGCCGATGGGCAGCCGGGCGGCCATGCCGTCGAAGGCGAGGGCCTCGTCGCGCTCGGCCCCGTGCGCCCGGCGGGCGGCCGCGCCCGGCAGGGGGGGCACGTACGTTTCGGGCTCGACTCGCGTGGTGAGCACGTGGGCCGCCTCGAACGTCTGGGCCGGAAGCACGCCGTCGGCGATGAGGAAGACGTCAGACCCGAAGCGGGCACCCTCGGAGACCGCGGCGACCTCGGCCACCAGGCCCGACAGCCGCACCGTGCGCCCGTCGGGCAGCGGCCGCTCGGTGACGACGACGTCGTCGAGCTGCAGGTACGCGCCCGGGCCCACCCCGACCCAGAACTGCATCGGGGTCGCCTCGCGACCCTCGCCCCCGAGCACCCGCCCGACGGCGGAGGGCTCGGGTTCGGGGTGGATGTCGCCCGCTCGTGCCATCCCGAGCGACGGTACCAATGGGGTGTCACAGAGTTCGGGGACCCTCTGGTTGGTCGGAGGTCTCGGACCGTGCGACACCCCGCTCACCCGGGCACACGCGAGGCCGTCTCGGCGCGTCAGGAACACCCGGCGCACGAGGAGAGCGAAACCTGCTCCTGGCGCGCCGCGAGTGGGAGGGGCGGCGGCGACGTCGGGTCGTGATGGGTCAACCCCGGCGTCGGCTGAGCGGCCGACACGGCGTCGGCTGAGCGGCCGACACGGCGTCGGCTGATCAGCGGGCGGCGCGCTCCACGACGGCGAGGACGTCGGTGCCGTAGCGCTCGAGCTTGGTGGGTCCGATGCCCGGGCACCGCGCCAGCTGGGCGAGGTTGGCCGGCCGGTGCTCGGCGATCCAGGTCAGAGCGTCATTGGCGAGGACGGTGTAGGCCGGCTTGCCGTCACGGACACGGTTGCGCCAGCTGCGCAGTTCCTCGAACAGCCGCTGGTCCACGGCGCCGTGAGCCGGCTCCGGCCGCAGGGGTGGCGATCGGGGCGGAGGGTCGGGCGGGCCGTCGACGGAAGGGGGCGCCGACCGGTCCAGCTCGGCCACGAACGGTGAGGGCTCGTCGGCGGCGGCCACGACGACGGCGCGCCGGACGGCCCGGGTGAGGGCGACGTGGAACACGCGCCGCTCCTCTTCGACATCGGCCGAGAGCCGGTGCGGGAACTGCCGGTCGCTGGCGTCGTGCACGATCACGACCGGCCACTCCTGACCCTTGACCCGGTGCACCGTGGCCAGGGTGACCAGTCCCCTCTCGCCTGCGGCGCTGCGCCCGAGGGCCCGGCGCAACCAAGGCTCGAATCGGTTGGCCACGGGCTCGAGGGCGGCCAGGGCGGCCAGGGCGTCGAGGTCGTCACCGTGGCCGCCCTTGTTGCGGCCGACGCTGGCCGTGTCGAGCGCGTCCATGGCCGAGCCCAGCCCGGTGTGCACGCGCACTTCCTCGAGGGCGGCCGCGGTCGACACCCGGCCGGCGGCGACCACGGCGTCGACGGCGGCGACATAGCCCTGGACGCGCTCGTCGTCCAGCCGGGCCGCGAAAGCGCGCAGCGCGGCGATGGAGCGCTTCTCGGCAATCCACTCCAAGGTTCGCGGCGAGGGTCGGCGGGTCATGCGCCGAGCGGTCTCGACCAGATCGTCGCCCGCCAGCCGACTCGGGTCGGCGGCGATTCGCAGCCAGGCGAGAGCAACCCGGACGCCCGTGCGCTCGCAGAACGAAGGGTCGACGACCGGCGTGCACGGGACCCCGCGCGCCGCGAGGGCGATCTGCACCGGGGCCAGCGCGGCATTTACCCGTGCGAGCACGGCCACGTCGTCCTCGCGCGCCCCGGCGGCAAGGGCGGACGTGACCGCGTCCACGGTGGTGGCCAGGGGCTCATCGGTGGCCTCGACGGTGAGGTCGGTGTCGGCGCCGGTGCGCCCGGGGGCCGGCTCGATCACCTTCGGGACCCGCTGGCGGTTGTGGCTGAGGAGGTTGGACGCGGCGCGCACGACCGCCGGCGGGCAGCGATAGTTGATGCCGAGGGCGTGGCTGCCGGCGCCGGGAAACAGCGTGCCGAAATCGATGAGCCACTCGGGCGATGCGCCGGTATAGCCGTAGATGGTCTGGTCGTCGTCGCCCACGCCGAACACGTCGAATCCCGGCGCCGCGAGGAGCCGGACGAGCAGCACGTGGGCGGGCGTGAGGTCCTGGAACTCGTCGACGAGGAGCACCCGGCACGCTTGCTGCGCCACCGCCCGCACCGCCGGCTGGGCGGCCAGCACCTCGGCGGCGGTGGCGATCTGCTCATCGAAGTCGACCAGATCATGGTCGACCAGGTACCGGCGGTAGCGAGGCACGAACTCGGCCAGTCCCGGCGTCTCTCCAGCGAAGGCCCGCTCGACGGCGACGGGCTCCTGCAAACCGAGGCGGACGGCCGAGAGGGCGTCGAGCCATGCGGCGGCGGGATCGGTGTTGGCGCGCCGGGGCAGGTCGACGAGTTGGCCGAGGATCTGGCGGACGTCGCGCTCGTCGGCCACGCGCGTGGCTCCCGACCGCCCGGTCGGAATTGCGAAGGGCCCGGATCCATTGAGGACCGCCAACCCGAGACCGTTCAGCGTGGTGATGCGCAGCCCCGGAAGATCGGCGGTGCGCGCCCGCATCTCCGTCGCCGCCCGCACGTTGAAGGCCACGAGGGCGACCGCCGAGGCGGGCACGCGCCGATGGGTGAGCAGATGCCGGGCCCGCTCGGTGAGCACGCGCGTCTTCCCGGACCCCGCCGGAGCCACCACCCGTGCGCCTCCCGCCCGATGCTCGACCGCGGCGCGCTGGTCGGCGGCCAGCGTCGCGGTGGCCCGACCGGCACCCAGCGGCGCCAACTCGGCGCGTTCGAGCGCGATCGCGGGCACGATCGCGGCGCCGCCGACTGCGCCCCCCTCGAACGCGGTGACAGGCCCGCCGTCGGCCCAGGCCGCCCGGCCGTCGGCCAGCACGACGTCGGCGGCGCCACCGGCGCGTGCTCCGGCCGCCACCGCCTTGCGCGTCCACCACCACACGGGTGCGGCCGGATCGCGCCCATCGACCGCGTTGGACCAGATCACGTGGTGCAGACGATCGCGACCGAGCTCGAAGCGCGGCCCCAGCTCCCACGCCGGGCGCCGGTCGACCACTGGCTCCTTCGTGGCGGCCAGCGGCACCGCCAGCTCGACCACATAGCGCTGGCGGGCCGACCAACGCGACTGCAGCCAGGCGACGGCGTCGCCGGCCTCGCCGGGCGAGGCCACGGTGGTCTCGTCGACCCGTCGCCGGTCGGCCCCCTGCCATGGCGCCGGCACCGGCTGCCCCGGCAGGACCACCAGCGCCCGGCCGAGGGCGTCGGGCCCGGCGAGGGCCGCCCAATCGGGTGCCATCGGGCCCAGCCTCGCAGACAGACCGGCGGCCAGATCGGCACGGCGATCGGCAGACAGACCGGCAGTCGGATCGGCACCGCGGTCGGCGTCGCATCGGCACGGTGACGGGCGCGGTCGCTGGACCCCGCGGCGCGGGGCGCGGTCCAAACCGGGCGGCGGAGCGGGGCGGCCGCCAACGCCCGCGCCCCTCAGGCAGTGAACTGCACCGTGGAGGTGCAGATTCCTGACTGAAGCGGCGGGCTGCGACCCTGGTGGTGCCCATCCCTGCCTCACCGGGCACCCCGACACACGGACGGGTGGCGGGGGCCGTGACCGAAGGCCGATGCGCCCTGCCGGGCCGGTGAGAGCCAGCCGGCGGGGCTCGACCCACGGGATCAGGCCGGCGGGCGAGCATCGCCGTCATCGCGGGCACGGGCATGCAACTCGGCCAAGGCGTCGCCCATCCGCCCGAACAGGTCCCACGCCTGCTCACGCTCGAGGGTGAAGGGCTGGCCGGTGGACAGCATGGCGGCCGACCGCTGCAGCTGCAGGATCTCGATGGCAAGTCGCCGGGTATCGCTCATGACCGCCACCCTATCGAACACCTGTTCGGTCAAGCAAGCCCCCGAGCAGGAACGCGCCTCACCAGTCGCCGGCGGCCGTGTGACCACGGAAGGGCGCACCCTCCCTGCGATCCCGACGTCAGCCGACCGCCAACCACACGGCCGTCGCGCCCGGGATCTCCCCCGCCGACCCGAGCGGCCCGCTGGCCAGCAGCACGGGGGCGGCGGCCAGAGAGGGAGGCAGCGGCGCAACCTCATTGCCGACGTTCACCACGCACGCGAAGCCGGGCGTACGCGTGAAGGCCAGCACATCGGCCTCGCTGGGGACCCAGGTCATCGTCCCGTCGCCCAGCGCCGCCAACTCGTGTCGCTGCCGCAGGGCCTGCCGGTACAGCGACAGCATCGAGGTCGAGTCGGGCTCCTGGCAGGCGACCGTGAGCGACGCCCACTCAGGTGGGATCGGCAACCACGACCGGCCCGCAGGGCTGAAGTCGAACGGCGGCGCATCCCCCGACCACGGCAGCGGCACCCGGCAGCCATCGCGCCCGAGCTCGGCGCCGCCCGTGCGGAAGAAGGTGGGGTCCTGGCGGGCCTCGTCGGGCAGGTCGAGCACTTCGGGCAGGCCGAGCTCCTCGCCCTGGTACACGTAGGCGCCGCCGGGCAGGGCGAGCATCAGGAGGGCAGCCGCCCGCGCCCGTCGGATCCCCAGCGGCCCGCCGCCATAGCGCGTCACCTCCCGGGTGACGTCGTGGTTGGACAGCACCCAGGTGGTGGGTGCGCCGACCGCGGACAGGCTCTCGATGCTCTCGTCGATGGCCGCTCGCAGCCCCTTGGCATCCCAGGGGGCGAGCAGGAAGCCGAAGTTGAAGGCGGTGTGGAGCTCGTCGGGCCGGACGTAGCGCGCCAGCCGCACAGGGCTGTCCACCCAGACCTCGCCGACGAAGGTCGGGTCGTGCGCGTAGGCGTCGGTGATCCGGCGCCAGGAGCGGTAGACGTCGTGCACTTCGTCCTGGTCCCAATGCGGGTGGCCCTCCCCTGCCGGCCCCTCGGCCCGCAATCCGCCCGCCAAGTCGGGCATCTGGGGATCCTTCGACAACCCGTGGGCCACGTCGATGCGAAAGCCGTCGACGCCACGATCGAGCCAGAACCGCAGAATCGACTCGAACTCGGCTCGTACCTCGCCGTTCATCCAGTCGAGGTCGGGCTGCTCGGGGGCGAACAGGTGGAGGTACCACTGGCCCGGCGCCCCGTTGGCCTCGGTGACCCGGGTCCAGGCCCGCCCCCCGAACGTGCTGCGCCAGTTGTTGGGCGGCTCGGCACCGTCGGGGCCGAGACCGTCGCGGAACAGGTAGCGCGCTCGCTCGCGGCTGCCGGGGGCGGCCGCCAGGGCGGAGCGGAACCACGGGTGGTCGCTCGAGGTGTGGTTGGGGACGAGGTCGATGATCACCCGCAGTCCGCGGGCGTGGGCGGCGGCGAGGACGGCGTCGAAGTCGGCCAGCGTTCCGAACCGAGGATCCACGTCGCGGTAGTTGGCCACGTCGTACCCGCCGTCGGCCTGGGGCGACGGGTAGAACGGGTTGAACCAGATGGCGTCCACGCCCAGGTCGGCCACGTACGACAAGCGGGCGCGCACGCCGGCCAGGTCGCCCACGCCGTCGCCGTCAGCATCAGCGAAGCTCCGCACGTAGATCTGGTAGATGACGGCGGAGCGCCACCACTGGCTCGCCGGCGAGGGTGAGTTGGCCTCGGCAGGGGGCACGGCTCCGCCTCTCGTCGGGGACGGGGGAAAGCTAGCCAGCGCGGCCGGGCCCGCCTGCTGTCAGCCGGTGCTCAACTCCACCCGTTCGTTGTAGAAGCAGACGAGGCCGGCGATGCCCTCGGCCTCGGGGATGGGCGTCTCGTAACTCCAGGCCACGTCCTCGTGCCACGTGCCGTCGACCTCGACCGACCAGTACGAAGCCGAACCCTTGAACGGGCACGCCGTGTGCTTGGCACTGGGACGCAGGTCGGCCTTGAGGTCGCCCCGGGGCAGGTAGTACCGCGTGGGAAGGCCGGTCTCTTCGAGCACGACAGGACAGTCGGACGCGGCGACGGTGTGGCCGTCGATGGCGACCTCGACGTGGAGCGCGCGCGGCGTGATGGTGATGCGATGGCCCGTGGTCACGATGGGTGCAACGAGGTGCGGCTCGGCGGCATTCCGGGCTCAGGCCGCACGGGTCGCCGCCGAGCTCGCAACGGCCTCCACCGCCTTCTCCCCCGCGGGTGCGACCGGGGCCGCCGCGGCGTCCCCTGCCCGACCCGCGGCCCGGCCGGCCGCCACCGAGCAGGCCGGCACGAGGGCACGGACGAACCGCTCGGGTGTGCTGAGGCACACGAGATGGCCGCCGCTGACGTGGTGCACGCTCACCCCCTCGATCGCTCGCGCCAGTTCGTACTGCTGGCGCACCGGCACCACGTCGTCGTCGCGAGCCACCAGCACCGCAGTCGGGACGTCGACCTGGCCGACCCACGGGCGGGCGTCGAAGCGGGCGATCGCTCGCGCCGCCCGAGCGACCTGCACCCAGTCGTGGCCGGCGATCTCCCCGAGCACCCACGACCGGTCGACGCCCGCCAGCGCCGTCCATGACCGGGCCGTCACGATCGCCCGAGCAACCGGGTCTCGGGCGACGGCGCGCGCCACGGGCGAGGCGGCGGCGACGGCCCGGAGGGCGACCCGATCGCGTAGGGAGGAACCGAACGAAGCGGCGGTGGCGCACAGTACGAGCCCCTCGACGAGGCGACGATGGCGCCGCCAGAGCAACTGGGCCACCGCGCCGCCCATCGAGTAGCCGACCGGAATGCACCGTGCGATGCCCAGGGCGTGCACCACGGCGGCGACATCGTCGGCGCACGCCTCGAGGCGGAACGGCCCCGACGATGGCCGGCCGCGGCCGTGGCCCCGAAGGTCGAACGTGATCACGCTGAAATGACGGGCCAACGGCTCGAGGCACGGGGCCCAGTTGAGCGCGGCGGTCGCCGCCCAACCGTGGAGCAGTACCACCGCCGGGGCTCCCGGTGGGCCGGCAAGGGTGGTGACGGGCAGCGTGCCCCCCGGCAGCGTGACCCACCGCACCGACGGCATCGAGCGGACCGGGGGCCGCGCGGTTCGGCCCCGGTGCGGCTCATCCGTCGTCGCCACCTCACGCCTCCCTGTCGATTGGTGGGAGCAGCGTGAACGTCGGCGGCGCCGGACTCAATGGGCCAGTGGGCCCAGACGTACCATCGCCGTGGCGAGGTGGGCGTGACCGGACTCGAACCGGGGACCTCCACCGTGTCAAGGCGAATGAACGGCTTCCCGGCCTCGTTCTTCTTCGCACCACACAGTGCTTGAGCTGCGATTTCGTGACCGCGAGTGTCCGCTGTTATCCGCCATTGACCGCGATGTCTGTGCACCTGACGTGCACCCAGATGACTAGAGTCGCCTCGTGGCGTCGGTGGTCGAGAAGCGGTTGGCGGACGGATCGAGAGCGTGGCTCGTCCGGTTCCGCACTGCGGAGGGCGGGCAGCGCGCCAAGCAGTTCAGGCGGAGGCGTGATGCCGACGCGTTCATGAGCCTGATCGAGGTCGACCGGCTACAGGGCAAGCTCATCGACCCTCGGCTCGGTCGCATCACCGTGGGAGCATGGTTCGACCGTTGGTGGCCGACGGTCACGAACCTCCGCCCGTCGACGCGGGCTCGGGACGAGCAGTTCTTCCGTTCGCACGTCCTGCCGTGCTTTGGAGGCGTCGCCCTGGCCCGGGTCGACCGAACGGCGTTGCGCCAGTGGGTGGCCGAGCTCGCCGATCCGTCTGGCTCTGGCCTTGCCCCTGCGACCGTGCAGAAGGTCGTACAGGTGTTCAACAAGTGCCTCCGAGCGGCCGTCGAAGACAGGCTCATATCTCACAACCCGCTTGAGCACCTCCCCCTGCCCAAGATCGAGCGAAAGGAGATGAGGTACCTGTCGCACGACGAGCTCTTGGGACTGGCCGACGCGATCGACTCCCGATACCGCGCCTTCGTTCTGTTGGGTGGCTACGGGGGCCTCCGCCTCGGCGAGATGCTCGGGTTGCGTTGGGGCCGCGTCGACCTTCTCCGCCGTCGCGTCCACATCGCCGAGACCCTCGTCGAG
>JBIOZN010000402.1:0-10935 GCA_044871175.1 Acidimicrobiales bacterium
GACGCGCGTGACGCTACTTCGCGAGGTACTCGCGGTACTCCGGCTTCCATATCGCGTTGCGGACGTGCTCGAGCAGGTTGCCCGCCGGGCGCGGCGCGCGGCCGGTGCCGTCCTTCCACGCCATCTCCGCCACCGCGGCGCCGATCGCCGCCGAGACCTCGCGGATGCGCGTGAGCGACGGGTAGATGCGGCCCATCTGCAGGTCACTGTCGAGCACGAGGCTCGCGAGCGTGCGCGCCGCCTGCGAGAACATGAGCCGGACGGGCCGGGCGACGGGGCCGCCCTGACGGGGCCGGCCGACTGCGCAGCCGTGCACGGCGGGCTCGGACTGCGCGGCCGTAGGGCCGGCGCTGTAGCGGGGCGCCGCGCCGCTCTCACCGGCGGGCCGACCGCGCCGCCCTGGCCGGCGGGCCGGCCGACCGCGCCGCTCTGACCGGCGGGCCCACCGTGTCGCCTGGTCGCCGTGCCACCGTGCCGGCGGAGTCGTGGCGGGGCGTCGCCGGCCGGGTGCAGACTCAGGTCATGAAGTGGGTGCTGCGGGCCGCCCCGGCGGCGGCCGCCGTCGCCGCCGTCGCCGTGCACGACCTCGTCCAGAAGCGTCACGCGCTGCTGCGGAACTTCCCCGTCATCGGCCACGCCCGCTACTTCATCGAGGCGGTGGGCCCCGAGTTGCGCCAGTACATCGTGGCCGGCAACGACGAGGAGCGCCCGTTCAGCCGGGACCAGCGTCGCTGGGTGTACGCCTCGTCCAAGCTCGACAACAACTACTTCGGGTTCGGCACCGACAACGACATCGAGCACACGCCGTCGTACCCGATCGTGAAGCACGCCACGTTCGGCCGGGCGATCCCGCCGTCGTCACCAGCCGCCGGCCAGGAGGCGTGGTTGCCGTGCGCCAAGGTCCTCGGCGCCGCCCGGGACCGGCGGGCCAAGTTCCGCCCGGACTCGCTCGTCAACCTCTCGGCCATGAGCTTCGGGTCGCTGTCGGGGCCGGCCGTCGAGGCCCTCAACCGCGGTGCGGCGATGGCCGGCTGCCTGCAGAACACGGGCGAGGGCGGCCTCTCGCCCCACCACCGCCACGGCGGCGAGCTCGTCTTCCAGATCGGCACCGCCTACTTCGGATGCCGGGACGACCAGGGCCGCTTCGACCTCGCCCGCCTGAAGGACGTAGTGGCGTCGGCGCCGGTGCGCGCCCTGGAGATCAAGCTCTCGCAGGGGGCCAAGCCCGGCCTCGGTGGCCTGCTCCCGGCGGCCAAGGTGTCGCCCGAGATCGCGGCCACTCGCGGCATCCCCATGGGCAAGGACTGCGTCAGCCCTTCGCGCCACGCCGAGTTCACCGACACCGACAGCCTCCTCGACTGGGTCGAGCGCCTGGCGGCCGAGACCGGCCTCCCCGTCGGCATCAAATCGGCCGTAGGCGACATGGACTTCTGGTACCAGCTGGGCGACCTCATGGCCACCACCGGCCGGGGCGTCGACTTCGTCACCATCGACGGCGGGGAAGGCGGCACGGGGGCGGCTCCGCTGATCTTCACCGATGCCGTGGCGATGCCGTTCCGCCTGGGCTTTGCCCGCGTGTACAGCGCCTTCGCCGAGCGGGGCTTGCACGAGCGGGTGGTGTTCATCGGCGCCGGCAAGCTGGGCCTGCCCGACAACGGCATCGTCGCCTTCGCCCTCGGCTGTGACATGGTGAACGTCGGCCGGGAGGCCATGCTGGCCATCGGCTGCATCCAGGCCCAGAAGTGTCACACCGACCGGTGCCCCACCGGCGTGGCGACCCAGGACCGGTGGCTCACCCGGGGCCTCGACCCGTCGCTCAAGTCGGTGCGCGCGGCGAACTACGTCAAGACGTTGCGGCGGGACCTCTTGAAGGTGGCCGAGTCGTGCGGCGTCGAGCACCCCGCCCTGATCGACGCCGACGCCGTCGAGCTCATCGACGCCGCCACTGTGGCCCGACCGTTGCGGGAGCTGTTCGGCTACAAGCCCGACTGGGCCCGGCCGTCGCCCGCCGACCGGGAGGCCATCGTCGCCCTCATGACGGCCACCGCGCCGCAGGGGTCGAGCGCCCCGCCCTCGCCCACCGCGGTCGACTGACCATTGATGCAGTTGGGGAGCGGGCCTACCGGCACCCTCGCCCCACCGATATGACGAAACGGTTACGGCCGGCCGACGAGCGCGCTACGGTCGCTTCGGTGACCACGCCCATGCGGCGCCCACTGGCGCTGGTCGCGACCCTCGTCGTCGCCACGCTCGGCGCCGCCTTCGCCCTCCCTCTCAGGGCACCGGCACCAGCCGCCGCCGCGCCCGCCGCGCCCGGCGACTACGTGAGTGTGTCGGAGGGCCGCGAGCTCACCGCCGGCGTCCGTGACGCCGCCTTCGCCGCCGCCGGCGACCTCGGTGCCGGCGCCTCGCTCGTGTACGGCAGCACCCTCGGCCTGCTCTCGCTGTCCCGGGGGGGCGCAGTCCTCCAGGCGCCGCCACCGGGCTGGCGCATCCCGATGACGTCCATCGCCATCGACCCGGGCGGGGCGGGGGCCACCATGAGCGGGTCGGTGAGCGCCGCGCTGGCCGCCGGGCAGGTCGTCATGGGCTCCACCACCGCGACGCTGCGGGGAGCCCAGGCCGGTGACACCCTCGTCATCCAGACCGGCGACGGCGCCGCTCACACGCTGACCCTCGGCCTCGTCGCGCCCGACATCGAGGTGGGGTTCATCGAGCTCGTCTTCCCCCGAGCCACGGCCGACGCCATCGGCTTCAGCCGGCCCAGCTCGGTGCGGATCTACGGCTTCGCCGACCGCGACGCGGTCGCCCCCGCGGTGAACGCCCGCCTGGCCGCGGCCGGCCTGTCGGCGAGCATCAACCGCAGCTGGATTCCCGGCGGGGTCGACTCGACCCTGCCCCAGTCCACCACCAAGGCCCTGCTGGGCGAGTTCGCCGTCACGGGCGGGCCCGATCCCCTCACTGTCGAGCAGAGCTGGTACGACGCCAACATCGGCAACGTCCCCCTGCCGATCATCGGCACGATCCGCTGCCACCGCACGGTCGCCGTCGATCTCGCCGGGGCATTGAACGAGATCCAGGCCGCCGGGCTGGCCGGGTACATCGACGTGGCCGACACCCGCCGGTACGGCGGCTGCTACTACCCCCGCGAGGTGCGCCCCAACGGGTCCACCACCGGTGGGTCGATCAGCCGCCACACCTGGGGCATGGCCCTCGACGTCAACCCGTCCACCAACGCCATGGGCGACCCCACGCCGTCGATCGACCAGCGGATCGTCGACATCTTCCGCCGTTGGGGCTTCGCCTGGGGCGGCAGCTTCACCATCCCCGACGGGATGCACTTCGAGTGGGTGGGCGGCGCCCGCCGGCGGGAGTACCAGGTGGTCGTCGCCGGGCAACCGGGCGTGCCCGCCAACGCCACCGCCGCCGTCCTCAACGTGACGGCCACGGAGACGGCGGCCGACGGCTACCTCACCGTGTACCCGTGCGGCGAGACCCGGCCGACGGCCTCCAACGTCAACTACCGACGGGGCGAGTCGGTGCCCAATCTCGTCGTGGCCAAGCTCGGCGCCGGCGGCAAGGTGTGCCTGTACACGTACGCGCCCGCCGACGTGATCATCGACCTGGCGGGCACGTTCACGCCCGACAGCGGCTACCAACCGGCGTCACCCAACCGCATGCTCGACACCCGGACGGGCGCGCCCGTGGCCGCGGGCACCGCCGTCGAGCTGACCGTGGCGCCCAACGGTGCCGTGCCCGCCGACGCGGCCGCCGTGGCCCTCAACGTCACCGCCACCGAGGCGGCGGGCTGGGGCTACCTCACCGTCTACCCGTGCGACGAGCCCCGACCCGAGGCGTCCAACGTCAACTACGACCCGGGCCAGACCATCCCCAACCTGGTCTTGGCCAAGGTCGGCGCCGGCGGCAAGGTCTGCATCTACTCCCACGCCGACACCCACGTGGTGGTCGATCTGGCCGGTTGGTTCGCGCCGGGCAGCGACTACGTCCCCACCGCGCCCACCCGGCTGCTCGACACCCGCCCTGGTGGCGCGCCGGTGCCCGCGGGCCAGAGCGTGGGCGTGGCCGTGCCGCCGGCGGGAGCCGTGCTCAGCGTGGTCGCCACCGAGCCCCAGGCTCCCGGCTACCTCACCGTCTACGCCTGCGACCAGGGCGTGCCCTACGCCTCCAACGTCAACTACGTCGCCGGGCAGACCATCGCCAACGCCACCATCGGCCGGCCCGGCGCCGACGGCCGGGTGTGCGTGTACACCTACGCCACCACCCACGTCGTGGTCGACACCACGGGTTCGTTCGCCACCGGCGCCGGCTATCACCCGGTGACGCCGGCGCGCATCCTCGACACCCGCACCGACCCGGCCCGGGTGCTGGCCCAGGCCCTGGCCACGGCCGAACCGGGACGTCCGGTGATGGTCGACCCCGCCGCCGTCGAAGCGCCCGACGCCGCCATGGGCTGAGGGCTGGGCCGGCAGGCAACCGCGACATCGACCGGCGGGTCTCAACCCACCGGCGCCGGCTCGCCGCCGATACCCTGACGAGGTGGCCGTGCGGTTCGTGATCATCGGCGGCGGGCCGGCCGGCAACACGGCGGCCACCTACGCGGCACGCCTGGGCGCGCAGGTCACCCTCATCGAACGCGACGTCGTGGGCGGGGCCGCCCACCTGCTCGACTGCATCCCCTCCAAGACGATGATCGCCACGGGCGGCGCGGTGTCGTTCAACCGCCGCATCGCCGGCATGGGCCTCGAGCAGATCGACGCCGAGGTCGACATGGACAGCCTGCGCCAGCGGGTGAACGGCATCGCCACCAAGATCAACCGTTCCATCGTCGGCCTGCTCGACAGCCAGGACGTGCGCATCCTGCGCGGCACGGCCCGGCTGCGCGGCCCCCACGAGGTGGAGGTGGAAACGACCGACGGCACGGAAACCCTGCCGGCCGACAAGATCCTCATCTCCACCGGCAGCCGGCCCCGGATCCCCGACTTCGCCTCGCCCGACGGCGAGCGCGTCCTGACGACCCGCGACTGCTACCCGCCGCCCGAGCTCCCCGAGCACGTGGTGGTGATCGGCTCGGGGGTCACGGGCGTCGAGTTCGTGCACATGTTCAGCTCGCTGGGCAGCAAGGTCACCCTCATCGTGTCCCGCCAGCAGGTGCTCCCCCAGAAGGATCCCGAGGTGGCGGCGGTGCTCGAGGACGACTTCCTGAAGCGAGGCGTCACGCTGTTGAAAGGCGCCCGCGCCAACGGCATCGAGCGCATCAAGCACGACGACGGCACCCATGGTGTGGTGGTCACCTGCGACGACGGCCGCAGCGCCGTCGGCAGCCACGCCCTGCTGTGCATCGGGTCGGTGCCCAACTCCGACGGCCTCGGGCTCGAGAACGCTCGCGTCCATGTCGATCCCGCCGGTTACGTCACCATCGACCGCCACTGCCAGTCCAACGTGAAGCACATCTACGCCGCCGGTGACGTCTCCGGGAAGCTGCCGCTGTCGTCGGTGGCCTCCATGCAGGGACGCAAGATCGCCGAGCACGTGATGGGCCTGCACACGCTGCACCACCGCCATCTCGACTACGACAAGGCGGCCTCGGCCATTTTCACCGAACCCGAGATCGCCGATGTCGGCCTGCCCGAGGCCGAGGCCTTCGCCGCCGGCCGCAAGATCCGGGTCACCAAGGTGCCGTTCTCGGCCAGTCCCAAGGCCCTCATCAACAACGACCCCCGGGGGTTCGTGAAGATCGTGTCCGACCCCGCCACGGGGGTGGTGCTCGGCGGGTCGATCGTCGGGCGCCACGCCGCCGAGCTCATCTCGGTGATCGCCCTCGCCGTCACCGCCAACCTGAAGGTCACCGACATCGTCGACTCGCTGCTCGTCCACCCGGCGCTGGCCGAAGCGCTGGTCGACGCGGCCGAATAGTCCGAACGCTCGCGCCGCACCCCATCCCCATGGCGACCATCGACGTCCACCTGCACCCCGACGAGCTGGCGGCGGCGCTGCGGGCCGACGTGCGGGCCGGGCTCACGGCGACGCCCAAGGCGATCCCGCCCCAATGGCTGTACGACCAGCGGGGCAGCGCGCTGTTCGAGGAGATCACCCGCCTGCCCGAGTACTACCCGTTCCGGGCCGAGCGGGAGATCCTGGCCGCCCGGGGCGACGAGATCGCCAAGCACGCCGACGCCACCGTGCTGGTCGAGCTGGGGTCGGGCACCTCGGAGAAGACCCGCCGGCTGCTCGACGCCCTGCGCGCCCGCGGTCCGCTCGAGGCGTTCGTGCCCTTCGACGTGAGCGAGGCCACGCTGCGGGTTGCCGCCGACCAGCTCGAAGGCGCCTTCCCGGGGCTGCGGGTGCACGGCGTCGTGGGCGACTTCCACCGCCATCTGGCCCTCCTGCCCCAGGGTGGGCGGCGCCTGATCGCCTTTCTCGGCGGCACCATCGGCAACCTCGACCCCGCCGGACGCGCCGGCCTGCTCCAGGCGCTGGTGGCCACCATGGGCCCGCACGACAGCTTCCTGGTGGGCACCGACCTGGTGAAGGATCCCGACCGCTTGGTCGCGGCCTACGACGATCCTGCCGGCGTGAGCGCCGCCTTCGCCCGGAACCTGCTCACCGTCATCGACCGCGAGCTCGACGCCGACGCCGACCCCGACCGCTTCGCCTATGTGGCCCGCTGGGATGCCGAGCACGAATGGATCGAGATGGCCGTGCGCTCCGAGCTCGACCAGGTCGTGCACGTGCGGGCCCTCGAGCTGGCCGTGCCGTTCGCCGCCGGCGAGGAGCTGCGCACCGAGATCAGCGCCAAGTTCCGCCTGTCCGGGCCGACGCCGGGCAACATCGGCGCCGAACTGGGCGCCGCCGGGCTCACCCCGGTGGCGCATTGGACCGACCGGGCGGGCGATTTCGCCCTCACCCTCGCAACCCTGAGAGGTGCAACGTGAGCCTGCTCACCGCCGAGCGCATCGACCTGGCCGCCGCCTACCGCGAGGTGCGCGACCTCACCGAGGCGCTGGCCGCCCCGTTGTCGGCCGAGGACCAGACGGTGCAGACCATGCCCGACGTGAGCCCCACCAAGTGGCACCGGGCCCACACCACCTGGTTCTTCGAGACGTTCGTGTTGTTACGCCACGCTCCTGGCTACCGACCGTTCGACCCCGCCTACCAGTACCTGTTCAACTCGTACTACGAGGCCGTGGGCGAGCGGTACCCCCGCCCGCAACGCGGGCTGCTCAGCCGGCCCGGGGTGGCGGCCATCGGCGCCTACCGGGGCCATGTCGACGAGGCCATCAGCGCGCTGCTGGCCGACGAGGTGGACGACGCCGTGCGCGCCCTGGTGGTGCTGGGCCTGCACCACGAGCAGCAGCACCAGGAGCTGTTGGTGATGGACGCCAAGCACGTGCTGGGCACCAACCCCACCGACCCGGTCTACCGTCCGGTGGTGGCCCCCGCGCCCACGCGGGTGTCGGCCGAGCCCGGCTGGCTCGGCGTCGCGGGCGGGCTGGTCGAGGTCGGCCACGACGGGCGCGGGTTCGCGTTCGACAACGAGGGGCCCCGCCACCTCGAACTGGTGCGCCCGAGCGTGGTGGCCGACCGGCTGGTCACGGGCGGCGAGTGGCAGGCGTTCATGGCCGACGACGGGTACCGACGGGCCGAGCTGTGGATGTCGGACGGCTGGTACACGGTGCAGGCCGAGCGGTGGGAGGCGCCCCTCTACTGGCAGTGCGCCGACGACGAGGCGTGGACCGTGTACACCCTGGGCGGCCGGCGACCGGTCGACCCGTCGGCCCCCGTCACCCACGTCAGCTGGTACGAGGCCGACGCCTACGCCCGCTGGGCCGGCGCCCGCCTGCCCACCGAGGCCGAATGGGAGGCGGTGGCCCCGGCCGCGGTGCCGCCCGACGCCGCCCTCGACCTCGACGTGCTGCACCCCCGGCCGCTGGCCTTCGCCCCCGGCACCGGCCAGTGGTACGGCGAGGTGTGGCAGTGGACGGCGTCGAGCTACAGCGCCTACCCCGGGTTCCGGCCGGCGGCCGGCGCGGTGGGTGAGTACAACGGCAAGTTCATGTGCAACCAGTACGTGCTGCGGGGCAGCTCGTGCGCCACGCCGCCGGGTCACGCGCGGCGCTCGTACCGCAACTTCTTCCCGGCCGCCGCCCGCTGGCCGTTCACCGGCCTCCGCCTCGCTCGCGACGCATAGCGCACTCGGTGCCCCAGGCACGGATGTGCACCGAGGAGGTGCACATCCCTGACAGGAAGGGCGGCAGCGGCACCGCCAGTTCGGCCGGCTCCGCCTGCGGCGGCTAGTCGGCGACCCGCACCAGCTCGGCCACGAGGTGGGGGAGCAGGGGCTGGCCCACCGCCGCCATGGCCAGCTCGTAGCGCAGCACCTCGCCGTCGACGCGGACGTCGCGCACGATCTGCTCGACCAGCTTGGCCGTAGGGGACACCACCACCCGTTGCGACGTGAGCTCGATCCGGCAGCCGTGCACCCGCCCGGCCGACAGCTCGAGATGGCCGGTGGGGTGGGCGAGCACCACCTCGACCCGTCCTCCTCCCACCGGGCGCCAGAACCCGTCCTCGGCGTGCATGGGACGCCCGTCGCTCGGGTGCTGGGTGCGCTGGCGGTAGGCCAGCCAGGGCTTGCCGGTGTGGGTGAACTCGACCTCTTCGACGTAGGCGAAGGGGCCGACGGTGGGATAGCGGCCCTCCCCCTCGCCCCGCCAACGGCCGAGCAGGAACTCGAGCACGGCGGCGTCGGGGTGCAGCGGCGGGTCGGCCATGGCGTTACTCAAGCACTACTCGATCACGGCGACCACGTCCCCGGCGCCGACAGTGTCGCCCGGGCCCACCTTCACGTCCTTCACCGTGCCGGCCTTGTCCGCCGTGATCTGGTTCTCCATCTTCATGGCCTCCAGCACCACGACGGGCTGGCCGACCTCCACGGTCTGGCCGAGCTCGACCAGGACCTTGATGATCGTGCCCTGCATGGGCACGGTGACCTGGCCGCTGCCGGCGGCCCCGCCGGCACTGGACGTCGGCCGCCGGGGCTTGCGCGTGGCCGGCGCGGCGGCACCGGCACCCCCGCCCGCTCCCGCCGCCACCGTCACCGGCGGCGTCTCGGGCACCCACATCGACACCGAGAAACGTTTGCCGTTCACTTCCACGGTGGTGGCCCGCTTGACCAGCGGGGCCTCGTCGCCGTCGGCCGCCGGGGCGGCGGTGACGGGCGCGCCCACCTCGCTCAGGTCGAGCGTCTCCTCGACCCACTTCGTGGAGTGGCGGGCGGCCACGAAGTCGGGGTGGCGCAGGATGGCGAGGTCGGCGGGCACGGTGGTGGCGATCCCGTCGATGCGCAACTCCTCCAGGGCTCGGATGGTGCGGGCGATGGCGGTGGGGCGGTCCTTGCCCCAGGTCACCAGTTTGGCGATGAGGTTGTCGTAGTAGGGGCTGACCTCGTCGCCCGCCTCGTACCCGCCGTCCCAGCGGGTCCACGGCCCCTGGGGCGGGTGCAGGTCGGTGATCTTGCCGGGCGAGGGCAGGAACCGCCCGCCGGCGGGGTTCTCGGCGTTGATGCGCACCTCGATGGCATGGCCGCGGCGCACGATGTCGTCCTGGCCGAAGCTGAGGGGCTCGCCCGACGCGACCCGGATCTGCTCGGCCACCAGGTCGATGCCGCTCACCGCCTCGGTGATGGGGTGCTCGACCTGCAGCCGGGTGTTCATCTCCAGGAAGAAGAACTCGCCGTCCTGGTAGAGGAACTCGACGGTGCCGGCGTTGAAGTAGCCCACGGCCTGGGCGACGTGCACGGCGGCCGCGCCCATGGCCTGGCGGATGCCGTCGGGGAAGTCGGGGGCGGGGCTCTCCTCGATGAGCTTCTGGTGGCGGCGCTGGGCCGAGCAGTCGCGCTCGCTCACCCACACGACATTGCCGTGGGTGTCGCCGATCACCTGCATCTCGACGTGGCGGGGCCAGGTGAGGTAGCGCTCGACGTAGCACTCCGACCGGCCGAAGCCCTTGAGGGCCTCGTTCTGGGCCGACTCGAGGGCGCCGGCCGCCTCCCCGGCGCTGCGCACGACCCGCATGCCGCGGCCGCCGCCGCCGTAGGCCGCCTTGATGGCGACGGGCCAGCCGTGGGCCTCGCCGAAGGCGACGACCTGCCGGGGATCGGTGAGCACCGTGTTGTCGCCGGGCACCCCGGCGACCCCGGCGCGGGTGGCCGCCTCCCGGGCCGAGATCTTGTCGCCCATGGCCTCGATGGCCTCGGGCGGCGGGCCGATGAAGGCGACGCCCCGCTCGCCGATGGCCCGGGCGAAGTCGGCGTTCTCGGAGTAGAAGCCGTACCCCGGGTGGACGGCGTCGGCGCCGCTGCGCTCGATCGCCCCGAGGATGGCGTCGGTGTTGAGGTAGCTCTCGGCCGCCGCCTGGCCGCCAAGGGCGTAGGCCTCGTCGGCCAACCGTACGTGCAGGGCGTCCCGGTCGAGGTCGGAGTAGACGGCGACCGAGCCGATGCCGAGCTCGCGGCAGGCCCGGATGACCCGCACGGCGATCTCGCCCCGGTTGGCGATGAGGATCTTGGTGAGCATTGCCTCGTATGTTGGCAGCCCGTGCCGGTACCCAGCAGATGGGAGGGCGGATGGCGGGTCCGAAAGGTCGCCGAGACCGGCTCGACCAACGCCGACCTGGCCGCCGCCGCCCGGATGGGTGAGCCGGCGGGCGCGGTGCTGGCCACCGACTTCCAGGCGGCCGGCAAGGGCCGCCTCGGACGGTCGTGGACGGCCCCGCCCGGAGCGTCGCTGCTGGTGTCGGTGCTGCTGCGGCCGCGCCTCGATGCCGACCACGCGCAGCTCGCGACGATGACGGGCGCGCTGGCGATGGTCGAGGCGGTCGAGCACGTGGCCGGGTTCGCCCCGGGGCTCAAGTGGC
>JBIOZN010000403.1:0-2887 GCA_044871175.1 Acidimicrobiales bacterium
CTTCCGTATGTTGGCTCCGCCCCATGGTGGATGATCCACGCAGATGCGGCCGGAGCCGGCCGTTCCATGTTGACTAGGGCACCAGGGCGGCGTGGAAGAAGTGACGGATGTGCTCCAGACGCGCCGCCAGGGCGTCCCCGGCCAGCGGGTCGACGTCCAGGAGGCCGCCCAGGAACGGTGCGTCGCTGAAGTAGCTGAGGAGGGCGCCGTAGCCGGTGAGCAGCAGCTGGCGGGGCTCGTGGGCGCGGAAGCGGCCGGCCGCCATTTCCCGCCCGAAATAGGCGGTGGCCCGGTCGAACAGGGGGCGCATGGTGGCCGCCAGGTCGATGCCCAGGTGGGGGCCGCCCTCCAGCGCCTCGCGCCGCACGAGGCGCACGAAGGCGGGGTTGCGCTCGAAGAAGTGGAACCCGGCCTGCAGCACGAAGTCGACCTTCTCCCAGCCCACCAGGTCCTGGCTCACGGCGCCTTCCACCCGGACGAACCAGTCGGACAGGGCCCGTTCGAAGACCTCCGAGTACAGAGCTTCCTTGGAGGCGAAGTGGTACAGGAGGCTCGGGCGCCGGATCCCGACCACCTCGGCGATGTCGTTGAGCGACGTGCCGTCGTAGCCGTGCTCGGCGAAGGCGTCCAAGGCGGCGGCGAGGATCTGGGCGCGGGTGGGCTGATCGGTACCGACCGTGACGATCGCGCCAGCGTACATCTGCGCGCTCGCTGTCTACCGACCGGTCGGTAGGGGGTAACGTCCGGGCGCCATGACCGAACTCGCCCGCGCCATCGTCGTCGCCTTCGTCGTGGCCCAGATCGCCACGCTGGCCACCACCGTCTACCTGCACCGGGCGCTGGCCCACCGGGCGATCACGCTGCATCCGGCGGTGACGTTCCTCAGCCGGGCCGTGATCTGGCTCTCGGTGGGGATCAAGCCCCGGCAGTGGGCCGCCGTGCACCGCAAGCACCACGCCTTCACCGACCAGCCCGAGGACCCTCACAGCCCCGTGCAGCACGGCTGGGTGAAGGTGCAAGTGGCCAACGCCGCCCTCTACCGCCGGGCCGCCCGCGACCCCCGCACGGTCGCCCGCTACGCCCGCGACATCCCCGAAGACCGCTGGGACCGCGTGCTGTTCAACCACGGCTTGCTCGGCCTCGGCCTGGGCATCACGTTCCTCATCCTGCTGCTCGGGCCCGTGTACGGCCTGGTGGCGGCCGGGCTGCACGCCGTCTTCTACCTCGCCATCGGCGGGGCCATCAACGCCGTCGGCCACCACTTCGGCCAGCGTCCCTACGCCAACTCGGCCACCAACCTGCAGTGGCTGGCGTTGTTCACCGGGGGCGAGGGCCTGCACAACAACCACCACGCCGCCCCCACGTCGGCCCGTTTCTCGCTGCACCGGGGCGAGATCGACTTCGGCTGGTGGGTGGTCGCCACGCTGCGGCGGCTGCGGCTGGCGCGGATCCGCCTCGACCACCAGGCGATCACGTCACGGCTGGCCGAGCAGCGCCCCGTACGCACCGCCGCCTGACCGGCGGCTCGCCTTCTCCCCCTCTCGCTAGCGTCGCGGTCGTGCAGATCGTGTCGGCCCTGTTCGTGGAGGACATGGCCATGCGCCCGGTGCCGGGACCGTCGACACGGATCGACCTCACCGGGGTGTTCTTCTCCCTCGCCGCTCCCGAGCCGGTACCGGTCACGATCACGCCCCACCTCGTCGTCCTCATCCGCTGCCCGCCCGACCACCCCGGCAGCGGCATCCTCGAGGTGGTGTTCCGGCAAGGCGACGAGCAGGTCGCCCGCAACGTGAGCCCGTTCACAGTGGAGCCGGGCAAGTTCACCTATCGGCTCGTCCGGGGCGAGCTCGAATTCGCCGAGTACGGCACGGTGGAGGCCCACTGCCGCATCGGGCAGGGGCCCTCCGTCGTCGTGCCCCTCACCCTCCTGCCGCCGGTGGCCTCGTGAGCGGGCGCTACGCCGCCGCCGTCTCGGAGCATCCCCTCGCCACCCAGGCCATCGGCGAAGTCACCGGCCAGGTGCTCGAGCAGCTCGGGCCGGCCCCGGAACTGGCCGTGCTGTTCGTGACGCCACCCCACCTGGGCGCCCTCGAGGACATGGCCGGCGTGGTGGCTTCGGTCCTGCGGCCGGCCACCATGCTCGGGGCCGCCTCGATCGCCGTCGTCGGCCCGGCCCGAGAGGTCGAGGAGACGGCCGGCGTGGCCCTGTTCGGCGCCCGCCTCGAACGGCCGCCGGTGCCGGTGCGGCTCGCCACCGGGCAGCTGGGGGAGAGTGAACACGGCGACGGCTGGCGGCTGAGCGGCCTGCCGCCAGCCGTCGGCGCGGCCCGCTCCCTCGTCCTGGTGGCCGACCCGTTCAGCTTCCCGATCGACGCGTTCCTCGCGACGATGGCGGCCGAGCACCCCGGCGTGGGCGTCATCGGTGGGCTGGCATCCGCCGCCGGTGGGCGGGGCGGCAACCGCCTGCTGCTCGACGGTGTCGTCGCCACCGACGGCGCCGTCGGCGTGCTGCTCGAGGAGACGGTGGCCCCCCAGGCGTTGGTGTCCCAGGGCTGCCGCCCCATCGGCCAGCCCTTCATCGTGACCCGGGCCGAGGGCAACGTGCTCTACGAGCTCGGCGGGCAGCGGGCGCTCGACCGGCTCCTGGCCATGGTGGAGGACCTGTCCCCCGAGGAGCGCCAGCTGGCCGCCCGGGGCCTGCACTGCGGCATCGTCGTGGACGAGCGCAAGCTCGAGTTCACGCGGGGTGACTTCCTCATCCGCGGCGTGCTGGGCGCCGACCGGGCGGCCGGCGCGGTGGCCGTGGGCGACACCGTGGAGGTGGGCGCCACGGTCCAGTTCCAGGTGCGCGACGCCGCCAGCGCCGACGAAGACCTCCACGAACTGC
>JBIOZN010000404.1:0-5019 GCA_044871175.1 Acidimicrobiales bacterium
CGTGCGTGCCGCTGGCGCCCGGGGAGAAGCACACCAGCCCGTCCCCGGTGACCGGCACGATGACGTGATTGGGCACGTCCTGGCCGCCGACGAAGTTGAGATTGGAGGCGTTCGGGCGCGTCCCGCACGGATAGGCGGTGAGGAAACCCGGCCCGTCGGGCTCGGTGACGGTGACGTTGAGCGCCACCGCCGACACCCCGGCCCCGGGGATGCCGCCGGCCCCACGCGTGTCGAGCACCACCACGCCGTCGGTGGGCACCTTGGGGCCGCCTCGGGTGTCGAGCACGCGTGCCGGTGTCAGCGGGGAGTACCGCGCCCCGGTGGTGCCGCCGTACCAGCCCGACACGTCGGCCACCACGTCGACGGCGGCGTAGGAGAAGAAGCACACCTGGCCGCTGGCCCCCACGGGCACGACCACCGCGTTGGGGACGATCTGGCCGGCCACGTAGTTGACGTTCGAGGCGTAGGGAACGCCCTGGCCGCACGGGTAGACCGTGACGTAGCCGGGCGTGGTGGCGTCGACGGCGGTGACGTTCAGCACCACCGCCTCGGCGTCGGCGGGGACGCCGGCGCCGGCCACCGCCGTGCCGATGGCGCACCCCGCGCCGACCGGCCGCAGCGCGGCCCCGCCGAACCCGGTGCGGGTGTCGAGCACCCGCGTCGGCGCCACCGGATGGAACGTGGCCCCGCCCGCCGTGGCCCGCGGCACCGACCCGCCCGACGGGGGCGCGGCGCACGGCGGCTCGTCGGTGAAGGGCCGGCCCGTGTGCCGCGGCGAGCCCCGCCACCCCGGCCAGTCGGGCGCCCGCCCGGGACGCGGGATCCGGTAGGCCGCCACGCTGCCGCTCATGGAGGCGTTGACGAGGTACCAGCCGTAGGGCCCGAAGTCGGCCACCGCGGCGGCGTTCTGGAACGAATTGCCCTTGTCGACGGCGGCGTACAGCCGGTTGCCGGTGGGCCCGTCGAGGGAGAACGTGGCCCAGCCGTGGCCGATGGTGACGTCCTGGCGGCCGTCGCCGTTGACGTCGGCGATGATCGGTGAGGCGGCGATGACGCTCGACGGCTCGCCCGTGGGGATGTCGTTGGGAGGGCGGGCCCAGATGAGGCTGCCATCGCCGCGGTAGGCGTACACCGCGCCGGGCTCGTTGTCGGGGAACGTGCCGATCACCACGTCGAGGCGGTCGTCGCCGGTGACATCGCCGAGCGCCGGTGACGAGAACGTCATCCCGTTGGTGCGCTGCGGCCACCCGGGCGCGTCGGCCCCGTCGGCCGTGTCGAACGCGAGCACCAGGTCCTCGTCGGCGGTGCCCCGCTCCGCCCCGGTGCCGGTGACGACCTCGGGTCGCCCGTCGCCGGTGATGTCGCCCAGCGCCAGGCTGGAGTTGACGGGCTCGCCCACGAACCGGGCCCAGGGCATCACCACCCCGCCGCCCTCCAGGTCGAGCCGGGCCACGATGCCGCCCGCGTAGGAGATGGGCCCGCCGGGCGTGGCCGCCGCCCCCACGAACACCTCGGCCCGGCCGTCACCGTCGACGTCGGCGGCGGCCACCGAGCCCCACGTCGAGTCGTCGATCCACACACCGGGGGCGCCGTCGTTGCTCCAACCCGGGATCTCGACTCCGCGGGCGCCGTCGAGGACGTGCACCCGGTTGCCGAACCCGGCCACCGCCACGTCGAGCCGGCCGTCGCCGTTCACGTCGGCCAGCGCCGGTGTGCCGTGCACCGGGGCGCTGTCGGCGAACGCCCAGCGCGTCGAACCGTCGGCGTTGAAGGCCACCACGCCGCCGCGCCAACCCGGGCTGTAGGCCGAACCGGCGCCGACGACGATCTCGACCCGGCCGTCGCCGTCGAGGTCGGCCACCGTGGGGCTCGACTCCACCGCCACCGGGCCGGGCGCACCGGGGGTGACGACGGGCGCCTCCCACATCGTCGATCCATCGGCGCGCAGCACCCGCAGGACGCCGTCCTGGCCGGCGATCACGACCTCGGGGATGCCGTCGCCGTCGACGTCGGCCACCGTGGGGGCGGCGTACTGGTACACCGTGGCGAAGTCCCGTTGCCAGGCCTCGTTCATCACCGGGAAGTAGAGGTCGCCGGGCTCATCGGCGTCGGCCGACGGCCCTGCAGGTACCAGGACGGCCGCCGCGGCGACCGCCGCCGCGACGCCGATCGAGCGGCGCGATCGGGCCGAGTTCGTGGTCATGTGGCTCGCCTCCCAACTCCGCCCGTCACGAGACCGTAATGTGCGCGCCGATGGGGACGCGCACCGGGGACGCCATCAGCCCCCGCCAACCTAGCCCCGCTGTCGCGGGACGTGGCCGGTCGGCCACCGTCGCTGTTCGTGCGGTGGTCGCGGCGGTGGCGGTCGTGCTCGTCGCCGTCGTCGTGCCCCCGCTCGCGGGCGCGTCGCCTGCTGCCGCCGCATCGCCCGCCGTGTCGACGCCGGCCGTGACGGGTTCGGTGATCGCCGTCAGCGGCAAGGGGTTCGGGCACGGCCGGGGGATGGGGCAGTGGGGTGCCTACGGCTACGCGGTGGTGGCCGGCTGGTCGTGGCCGCAGATCCTCGACCACTACTACGGCGGCACCGCGTTGGGCGCGCTGCCCGCCGACCGCCAACGCATCACCGTCGAGCTCAGCCGTATGAACGCCGCCGGCTGGGTGGCGGCCGCCGGGAGCCGCCTGGTGATCGAAGGACTGGCGGGCGAGTACGGCGCCCTGCGGGCGACGCTCAATCCCGACGGCACGTGGCGCATCGAGCAGGCGGCCGACTGCGCCGGCCCCTGGACGCCCGTCGCCGGCGCCGAGGGGTTCCCCGCACCGCTGGGCATCCGCTTCGATCGCGTCGGCGGCGTCGACGAGGGCGCGCCCGTCGACGCGCTCACGCGCCTGTGCGAGGCCGACGGCCGCGGGACGCCGTACCGCGGCCGGTTGTTCGGCTTCGCCACCGATCGCGGCACGCGCGTCGTCAACGAGGTCGGCATGGAGGCGTATCTGCGGGGCGTGGTGCCCCGGGAGTCACCGGCGTCGTGGGGGACGGCCGGAGGCGGAACAGGGATGCACGCGCTGCGGGCCCAGGCAGTGGCGGCCCGCTCGTACGCCGCCACCCAGGCCCGCTACCCCTGGGCGCTCACCTGTGACACCACCAATTGTCAGGTGTACGGCGGCGCCGCCGGCGAGGCGGCCACCACCGACCAGGCGGTCGCCGACACCGCCGGCCTGGTGCGGGTGCGGGCCAGCGGAGCGGTGGCCTCCACCGAGTACTCGTCGTCGACCGGAGGCTGGACCGCCGGGGGCTCCTTCCCGGCGGTGCGCGACGAGGGCGACGACCTGGCCGCGGGCGTGAACGCCACCGCCGCCGGCCACCACGACTGGAAGACCACGATCACCGTCGCCGCCGTCGAGGCCGCCTTCCCCGAGGTCGGCACGCTCGTGAGCATCGACGTCACCCGGCGCAACGGGCTGGGCGACTACGGGGGCCGCGTCCTCGAGGTGGTCGTGCGGGGCACGGCCGGCGAGCGCACCCTGAGCGGCTGGGATTTCCGCGGCGCCTTCGGCTTGAAGTCGGACTGGTTCGCCGTCAGCGAGGACGCCACCTGCGGCTCGGGCGGACCTCCGCCGCCCCTCGGCCCGCTCCCCGCCGCCGAGCCGACGACGTTCCACCCCCTCGTGCCCACCCGCATCCTCGACACCCGCGACGGCACGGGAGCGCTGGCGACCCGGCTGGGCAGCGGCTGCACCCTGGCGGTCACGGTGACCGGGCGCGGGGGCGTGCCGGCGGACGGCGTGCGCGCCGTGACCCTCAACTTGACGGCTGCAGAGGCCGCCGGCGACGGCTACCTCACCGCCTACCCCTGCGGCGCACCGCTGCCGTCGACCTCCAGCGTCAACTACGCCGCCGGCGTTCCCGTGGCCAACCTCGTCACCGTCCCCGTGGGGGCGGGCGGGCAGGTGTGCATCTTCGCCTACCGCACCGTGCACGTCGTGATCGACGTGGCCGGGTGGTCGAGCGCCGACGCCACCGGCGCCCGCTTCACGGGCGTCACCCCCGATCGCCTGGTCGACACCCGCGACGGCACCGGCCTCGGTGGCACCCGCTCGCCGGTGGCACCGGGCGGTGTCGTGCCCGTGGCCGTCGCCGGCCGCTCGGGCGTCCCCGCGGGCGGCGAGGCCGGCGCCGTCGTCCTCAACCTCACGGTGACGGAGTCGGCGGGCGACGGCTACCTCAGCGCCTACCCGTGCGACCAGCCCGCCTACGCGTCGGCGCTGAATCACGTGGCCGGTGCCACGGTGGCCAACCAGGTGGTGGTGCCCCTCGACGCCGGCGGGAACGTGTGCGTGCTCAGCTACGCCGGGGGCCACGTGGTGGCCGACGCGCTCGGCTGGTACGGGCCGCCGGGCGCCCCCAGCGGCCAACGGTTCACGCCCCTGACCCCGGCTCGCATCCACGACACCCGCGTCGGCCTTCCGCCCGGTGCGACGCGAATGGCGGCGGGCACGGCCGCGCCCGTCGCCGTGCTCGGCCAGGGCGGCGTGCCCGGCGGCGGCGTGGGAGCGGTGTCGTTCAACCTCACCGCCGCCGACCCCGGTGGACCCGGCTACCTGTCGGCCTACCCGTGCGGGGGCGCCCCGCCGAATGCCTCCAATGTCAACCACGACACCGCCCGGGCGGCGGCCAATCTCGTCACCGTGCCCCTCGGCACTGACGAGCAGGTGTGCGTGTTCTCCTACGCCGACACCGACGTGGTGGTCGACATCGCCGGCTGGTTCGGCCCCTAGCCGCGGCGACCGCGGCGTTTGTGACGAGTTGGGGTCGCAGGACGACCCCAACTCGTCGCGAAAGGGCGAGCGGCGCGGGCCGGGACAGCCACGCCCTAGGCTCCCCCGAATGGCCCGTCTGCACGGACGCATGGGCGTCGCGCTGGTTGTCGTCGTCACCGTCGCCGTGGCCGCTGCAGGGTTGGCGGCCGCCGCCGCCCTCCGTTCCGACGGGGAGCCGGCGCTCGACATCCGCCTGCGCGA
>JBIOZN010000405.1:0-11697 GCA_044871175.1 Acidimicrobiales bacterium
CCCAGCTCGCCAGCGCGGTGGTGAGGTCCACGGGATGCTCGACCACCTCGACCTCCACACCGTGGGCGCGGGCCAACGCCGCGAGGTCGACCCCGTGGGGGGTGCCGAAGAGCTGCTCGAAGCGCTCGGGGCCTACCGCGGTGGCCTGCGGGAGGAACGAGAAGATGCCGCCGCCGTCGTTGTCGACCACGACGACCAGCAGGTCCACGTCGCGCGCCCCCAGCCCGAGGAGCGCGTTGGTGTCGTGGAGGAAGGCGACGTCGCCGATCAGGCACGCCACCCGTCCGCCGTCGAGGGCGATGCCCACCGCAGTGGACGTGACGCCGTCGATGCCGGTGCGTGACGTGGAGTGGTACGGCGTGGCTCGTTCGGGATTGCGGGTGCTTTCCAACCGAGGGGCCAACGGGATCGACGGGGTGACGTCCACCGCCGTCGGGGTGGCGTTGGGGCGCGCCGGCCGGCCCACGGTCCTCCTCACCGGCGATGTCGCCTTCCTGCACGACGGGAGCGGCCTCCTGGGCGCGGCGGGGCGCGGCATCGACCTCACCGTCGTCGTGGTCGACAACGACGGCGGCGGCATCTTCTCGTTCCTGCCCCAGGCCGCCGCCCTGGCGCCGGCGCGCTTCGAGACCCTGTTCGGCACGCCCCACGGCGTCGACCCCCTCGCCCTCGCCGCCGCCCACGGCATCGCCGGTTCGGACGTGGCCGAGGCGGCCGCCGTCGGTCCCGCGGTGGCCGCCGCCGTGGCCGCCGGCGGGGTCCGGGTGGTGCGGGTGCGCACCGACCGGGAGGCCAACGTCAAGGTCCACGACGAGCTCCACCGCGCCGTCGCCGCCGCCCTCGGCTGAACCTCGCCTTTCCCGGGTTTGCACCTTCGGGGCCCACTATTGGCCCTCAGGGTGCAAACCCGGGAGGACGGAGATCCGGTTTGCACCTTCGGACCCCACCATTGGCCCTCAGGGTGCAAACCCATCTTCAGGGGCGGATGATGGCCGAGAGCATGGCCTGGAACTTGGCCTGGGTCTCGGCCAGCTCGGCGCCCGGGTCGCTGTCGGCCACGATCCCGTTTCCGGCGAACAGCCGCGCCCGGTGGCCCCCGACCAGGGCGCCCCGGATAGCGACGGCCCACTCGCCGTCTCCGGCCGCGTCCACCCAGCCGACGGCGCCGCCGTAGGGGCCCCGATCGAGCTGCTCGATCTCGGCGATCAGCGCCAGCGCGACCTCCCGGGGGTGGCCGCCCAGCGCCGGTGTCGGCTGCAGCGCCCGCACCAGGTCGAGGACGTTGGGTGGCGGGTCGGACAGGCGGCCCTCGATCATGGTGCCCAGGTGCTGGACGTTGGCGACGGTGACGATCGAGGGCTCGGCCTCCCAGTCGAGCCAGCTGCACCACGGCAACAGCGTGTCGTGCACGACGTCGATCGTGATGCGGTGCTCGGCCTGGTCCTTGGCCGATGCCAGGAGGCGGGCGGCCAGGCGGGCGTCGGTGGCCGGGTCGCCGGTGCGCGCCACCGTGCCCGCCAGCGGGTGGCTGCGGACCTGGTGGCCGTGCCGGGACACGAGCAGCTCGGGGCTGGCCCCGAGGAACCCGCCCACGGCGTAGAGGTGGCTCGACCCGAACGCCATCTGCAAGCGGCGGAGGATGGCGTGGCGGTCGAGGGGCCGGTCGGCCTCCACCACCACTTCCCGGGCGAGGACGACCTTGTGCAGGTCGCCCCTCCGGGCCCGGTCGCGCCCCTCGGCCACGATGGCCATCCACTGCTCGGGCGCCAACACCGGGCGCAGCGTGAACCCGCCACCGGCGGCGGGCGGCGCCGGGGCCACGGCCAGGTCGGGTGCCCGTGGCGCCTCGTCGGCCGGCCCGACCGTGGTCACCCAGCGGGTGCCGTCGCCACGGCGGCCCACCAGCACGGCCGGCACCACCAGCTGGGCGGGGCCGCCCGGGACGAAGGGGAGCGAGCCGAACGCCACCGGCCCGGTGCCCCGTCCGCCCACGGTGTCGTCCCGGCGCACGGCCGCCAGCGCCGCCGGCGCCTCGTCCACATCCAGCCGGGCCGCCTCCCCCCGGCCTGCCAGTCCGGCCCCGTCGCGCGCGAACAGGAGCCCGTCGCCCGCGGCGAACCCGAGCAGGTCGACGTCGCGCTCGAGGGGGCGGGTGCGAGCGACCAGGTTCGGTACGGCCGGGCTCACGGTGCGCTCATGGTGACGGCAGCGGCGCTCGCGTGGCCGTGAGGAGCTGGGTGATGCCGCCCGACAGCAACCGCCGCTCGACGCCCACGAAGCCGGCCGCCCGGAGGTGGGCCACCATCTCGTCGGGCGGAGGCAGGTAAACGACGCTGCGGGGGAGGTAGGCGTAGGCGTCGCCATCGGACAGCAGGGCCCCGATGCGGGGGACGACCCGCCCGAAGTAGACGCCGTGGCCCCAGCGCAGCAGGCGGTTGGGCGGCGTCCCCACGTCGAGCAGGGCGATGCGCCCGCCGGGCCGCACGACGCGGGCCAGCTCGGCGAAGAACGGGGGCAGCGCAGTGAGGTTCCGCAGGGCGAACCCGCAGGTCACGCCGTCGGCGCGGCCGGCGGCCACGGGCAGGGCGAGCACGTCGGCCTGGACGCGAGGCGCGCCCGAGCGGTCGGCGGCCAGCATGCCGAGTGAGAAGTCGAAGGCCAGCGGCACCAGTCCCTGGCGGCGAGCCTCGGCCGCCAGGTCACCGGTGCCGGCGGCCAGGTCGAGCACGCGGGCGCCGGCCCGCAGGCCGAGGGCGGCCACCGTGCGGCGGCGCCAACCGACGTCGAGCCGAAAGGTCATGACCCGATTCACCAGGTCATAGCGGGGGGCGATGGCGTCGAACATCGTCCGTACCGCCTGCGCCTTGGCGATGCCCGACGGCAGCTCCTCGCCGGCACGCACCCCCGGGCTCACGGTCGCCAGGGTAGAGGCGTCAGCGGAAAGGCGTGGTGAGATCGATGGGCGTGGCCGGATCGACCGGGGGCACCGGCGCGCTCGCGCACGGCGGGCTCGGCGAGGCCGACCCGCACCCCGAGTCGTGCCGCCGTTCTAGCGTCCGCGCCAGCGCATCAAGGGGGGTTCGAGATGGTCGCACCGTGCACCGGCATCCGTGTGGTCGAGCTCACGAACTGGATGGCGGCGCCCAGTGCGGCCGCGGTGCTGGCCGACCTCGGGGCCGAGGTGGTCAAGGTCGAGCCGCTGCGAGGCGACCCCGTGCGGGGGCTGATGCGCCCGCCCAAGCTGCCCGAAGGGGCGCCCCGGCTGGACTACTCCTTCCAGGTCGACAACCGCGGGAAGCGGTCGGTGGCCGTGGCCATCGACCGCCCCGAGGGCGCCGACCTGGTGCGCCGGCTGGTGGCCGACGCCCACATCTTCCTGTGCAACCTGTTGCCCCATCGCCAGGCTCGCTACGGGCTGGACCCCGAGACGCTGCTCGCCCTCAGCCCCCGGCTCGTCCACGCCACCCTCACCGGCTACGGCCTCTCCGGGCCCGACGCCCAGCGCCCCGGCTACGACGTCACCGCCTTCTTCGGGCGGGGCGCCGTGCTCGACGCCATGCGCGAACCCGGCGGAGCAGTGTCCCAGCCGCGCCCGGCCCAGGGCGACCACGCGACCGGCCTGGCGCTGGTGGCCGGGGTGTTGGCCGCCCTCCGCCTGGTCGATGCGACCGGTGAGGGGCAAGTCGTCGACGTCAGCCTGCTCGGGGTGGCGGCGTGGACGATGGCGACCGACCTCGCCGCCGCCTTGGTCGACGGCCGCCCGATCAGCAAACGCGACCGCCACCATGTGCTGACCCCGCTGGCCAACCGCTTCCGTTGTGGCGACGACCGGTGGCTGATGCTCAACATGCCCGAGGTCCACTGGTGGTCGCGGTTCTGCACCACGATGGGCCGACCGCAATGGGTGGACGACCCCCGCTTCGCCACGCCTCGAGACCGCTACGACCACATGCCCGAGCTCATCGACGCCATCGACGAGGTGTTCGCCACCAAGCCTCTGGCCGAATGGGGCCGCCTCCTCGATGAGGCCGGGCTGATCTGGGGGCCGGCGGCCACCGTCGACGAGCTGGCCCGCGACCCCCAGGCGGCGGCCGCCGGGCTGTTCCCGGAGATCGAGCACGCCGGCGGCCGGTTCCGCACCGTCGCGACCCCGTTCACCATCGCCGGCAGCGACGTGCGCCCCCGCGGGCTGGCGCCGGACGTCGGCCAGCACACCAGCGAGGTGCTCCAGGCCGCCGGTCTCAGCGCGGACGAGGTCGCCTCGCTGGCCGCCGCGGGCGTCGTGGGCCCTGCGAGCCTCGCCGAGGAATGAGAACGCCGGGCGCTCACCATCCACCGCAGTAGGTTCGGCGGGGTGGGTGAGGCGATGAGCATGGCCGATCTCCGCAGTGGCGTGGCGCGGATCGATCTCGAACACACCTTCGGCAACGACTACGAACCGTATGTCGGTCAGATCTGGGAGGCGCTCGAGCGCAGCCAGGTCGAGGACGCCAAGGCGGCCATCAGCGACATCCTTCGGGCCATGCGCCTGGGGGAGGCGTCCGACGGTGGCTTCCCCGTCGGGGCCGAGGCGGATCTGGCCGACTTGGTGGGCTTCCGCGAAGACGTTTGAGCAGGAATATCGAGAACGAGGTGGAGCACATGCCGTCGGTGCGCATCGACCCGACCACCGGACTGAAGATCTTCGACACGCGGGCGGACAAGCGGTCGGAGAAGATCGCCGGGAAGGGGTATGCCGTCGTCCGGGACGCAGAGCTCACGGCCCTCCCACCACAGCCGGCGGGCGCCGTCTTCAATGCCGACGAGCAGGCGAAGTACCGGGCCTACAAGGAGGCCCGTCGAGGCGCGGCCGACTACATGGCGATGGAAGGCGAGTTCGCCAAGTATCTGGAAGACGTCTATTCGGCCGATCCCGTGCCGCGAGAGGCGCTCAGCGACGAGTGCGAGATCCTGGTCGTCGGCGCTGGGTTCGCCGGGCTGCTGCTGTGGCACAAGCTGCAGCAAGCCGACTTCCCCGACGTGCGCTTCTGCGAGAAGGGCGGCGATGTCGGCGGAACCTGGTATTGGAACCGCTACCCGGGCATCGCCTGCGACGTGGAGTCGTACAGCTACCTCCCGCTGCTCGAGGAGATGGGCTACTTCCCGACGATGAAGTTCGCGTCGGGCTTCGAGATCTTCGAGTACTGCCAGAAGATGGCCGAGAAGTTCGGTTTCTGCGACCACTGCTTGTTCCACACGACCGTGCAGAAGACGGAATGGGACGAGGCGAGCGGTCGGTGGACCGTGTACACCGATCGCGGCGACGCCATGCGCGCCCGCTACGTGATCCTCGCCAATGGCATCCTCACCACGCCCAAGCTCGCTCGGATAGAGGGTATGGAGACCTTCACGGGCGAGTCCTTCCACACGTCACGTTGGAACTACGACGTCGACCTGGAAGGCAAGCGCGTGGGCATCATCGGGACGGGCGCGACCGCCGTCCAGGTGATCCCCGAGCTTGCCAGGGTGGTCAAGGAGCTGTACGTGTTCCAGCGGACGCCCTCGACGATCGACGTCCGCGACCAGCGCTCCACGACGCCGGAGGAGATCGAGGCCTGGTCCCACGAGCCGGGCTGGGCTCGCGCTCGGCGGGCGCGCTTCGCCAAGATCTCGAGCGGCCGCACCGCGATCCAGGCCAACGACGACTACCTCGCCGGCCGAGTGGCGGATTTCAAGGAGCGCAAGCACCACGAGCGGAGACTGTCCCCCGAGGAGCTGTTGGAGAAGCAACTCGACTCGAACTTCCGCATCATGGAGCAGATCCGGGCGCGAGTAGATGCGATCGTCAAGGACCCGAAGACGGCGGCCGCGCTCAAGCCCTACTACCCGTATGGCTGCAAGCGGCCCACCTTCCACGACGAATATCTCCCCACGTTCAACCAGCCGCACGTGACGCTCGTGGACACTGCGCCCCTCGGTGTCACCACGATCAACGAGAAGGGCGTCGTCCATGATGGCCAGGAATACCCGCTCGACGTGCTGATCTACGCGACGGGTTTCCAATGGATGGCGACGTCGACGTTCAACATGGTCGTCGGACGCGGTGGCCGGACCTTGAGCGAGAAGTGGACATCGGAGGGCACGAGAACGTTCCTCGGCGTCCACACCCACGGGTTCCCGAATCTCTTCATCGTCACCGGGCCGCAGGGCGGTGGTGGAAGCTTCAACTTCACGGAATCGATCGACGCCCACGCCGACTACATCGTCTGGCTGCTCAGCGCGATGCGGGAACGCGGCGTCGACGTCGTCGACGTGGAGAAGGAGGCCGAGGAGGCGTACGCCGAGCATTGCCGCAAGGCCGACATCGCGACGGCGCCCTTGCGGGACTGCCTCTCGTACTACAACGGCCACGGCGAGGCCGAACCGGGCAGCCTCGCCTACTACGGCGGCGGGCGCTGGCACCAGTGGCGCCGCGAGGCCCAGGACACCCTCGCTCCGTTCGCTTTCGGCGGCTGACGCGGCGTTTGTGACGACTTGGGATCGCAGGACGACCCCAAGTCTTCACGAAAGGCAACGGCTCGCTTCGACGACTCGTCGGCGCGGGCGTCGCGAGCAGGAGTGGTCGACGTAGGTCTGGTCGGTGCGGGCGTCTTCTGGAGCGGCCGACCGATCAGATTTCACGCTGAGCGAGGTCGCTCGTCGAGCGACGTCTCGCCCCATCATTCATCCCTGCGAGCGCACCACTCGTCCCGACAGGACGCCGGTATGGGCTCCATGGTCCATGAAGACCTGGCCGTTCACGATCGTGTAGTCGTAGCCGGTAGCGGCCTGGATGTAGCGCCCGGCTCCGTGGGGCAGATCGTGCACGAACTCCGGCTGCGGGAGCGTGAGGTTGTCGAGGTCGATCACGTTCACGTCGGCGAACGCGCCCGGCCGCAGCACGCCGCGATCGGTGAAGCCGAAGAGCCCGGCGGTGTCCGAGGTGAGCCGGCGCACGGCCTCCTCGAGAGTCCAGCGCTGCCGTTCGCGCAACCAGTAGGTCAGCAAGAACGTCGGCTGGCTGGTGTCCATGATCTGCCCGACGTGGGCTCCGGCATCGGCCAGGCCGAGTGTGACCAGGCGGTCGTCGAGCATCTCCTCGACCGCCTCCAGGCGCTGGTTGAGCAAGGGCATGTTGAGGTTCACCCTGCCGTTGGTCTCGAGCGCCAGGTCCAGGAACGCCTCGACCGGGCTCACACCGCGCCGGGACGCGTGCGCCGCCAGAGAGTCCTCGGGTCGGCAGTCGTAGCGGGCCGGGCCGTCGGGCAGCACGAAGATCATGTCGGGCCCGAGCATCAGTCGGGCCTGGGCACCGTCGGCGATCAGCCGGGCCCTCCACTCGGAGTCGCCGATGGCCGCCAGGCGTTCGGTCGGCTCCAGGGTCTGAAGATCGCGAAAGGCGGGGCTGCGATCCCAAGGCGTGCGGTTCAGGAGGCTGAAGAGGATGCCGATGCCGCGAGCGGTGGTCTGCGGCCGCACCATCCCGCCCTGGGCGTTCTCCTCTCTGGTGAAGTCGATGACCCGGGTGTAGAGGTCGGGCCGCCGGTTCGACTGCACGAGGCCGTAGCTCACCGGCCGCCCCGAGCGCCGGCTGATCTCGCCCATGATCGCGACCTCCGCTCGGGTCGACGTGAGCGCGTCATCGTCGCGTTCCCCGAGGCGCATGGCCCCTTCGAACAGGCCCCGCCCGGCGCGGCCGAGCACGTCACCCAGGGCCAACAGTTCGTCGGAGCCCGCCCACGTGCCCGGGACGGGCCGGCCGTCGGGTACCACGTGGCCGAGCGTCCGACTGGTGGAGATGCCGAGCGCACCCGATTCCATCGCCTCCTCGGCCATGGCGCACATGCGGGCGATCTCGTCGGCGGTGCCCGACCCCTCCTCCATACAGCGCTCGCCCATGGCCGCGACCCGCAACGCGCAGTGGCCGACGAGCCCGCCGACGTTGATGCCGATGGGCGTGCGGTCGAGCCAGCCGAGGTACTGCCCGTACGAGGTCCAGTCCCATGGGAGGCCCTCGAGGATCGCCCGCCGGGGGATGTCCTCGACGCTTTCCATCATCTCGGCCAGGAACTCACGTTGGTCCGGCCCCACCGGCGCAAACGTCACGCCGCAGTTCCCGAGCACCACGCTCGTGATGCCATGCCAGCACGACGACGTGGGTAGCGGATCCCAGCTCAGCTGGGCGTCGAGATGGGTGTGCACGTCGACGAACCCGGGGGTGACGACCCGGTCGTGGGCGTCGATCTCCCGTGGGGCGCGGGCGTCGATGCCCTCGGCGATCGCCACGATCCGATCGCCCCTGATCACCACATCAGCCCGCCGCGCCGGCGCCCCGGTCCCGTCGACCACGGTGCCACTGCGGATGATCAGATCGGCATCCATCGCATCGCCCTCCCGGGGATCGAGTCGCGGGCGAAGTCTGCCCCTCTGGTGCTCGCGTCGACCAACCCGCGCCGAACACGCCCGTCAACCGTTCTCGGGGCCAAGGACTTCGAGGTGGAAGTGGCCGTCGAAGAGCAGCACGAATCAATGCGCGCTGGCGGGACGAACAGGGTCTGGGTCTCGTCACTGGCGACGCCGTTGGTGAGGACCGGTCGGCGGGTGAGAGCGGCATGGCCGAAGTAGTCGCCGGGCTCGACATGTCCGTGTAAGGGCGGCTTCCGGCGTGGACGAGCGGAAGGTCGTTGGCGATCTCGGGCCTGCACCACCACCGCCAGCGCCGGTCACCGGGAGCGAGCACATCGCCCGATCCGGGTGATGTGAACGGGGGACGGCGGGCCCGCAACGCGTCGGGTCGCCATGGAGACGCGTCCCTACCGGGGCCGGGGGGCATGGATGCCGCTGAGCTCGGGGTCGACGATGACGGTGAGCTCGGCGCTCATGCCGTCGGGGTCTTGGAACCACAGGCTGTGGAACGCTCCGAGATCGTCGACCGTGCCGTCGCTGGCGCCCCGCTCGACGAGCCGGCGGCGCAACGCCTCGAAGGATTCCATCGAGACGGCACCGAGGGCGACGTGGTCGAGGTGGCCACGGTCGAACATCGTGGGTCGAGCGCGGCCGTCAGTGGTTCCGATGACCTCGGCGGGATGGATCCACGAATCGCGACCGGCGCGCAGGATGGCGTGGCGAAACGCCGGGGTGGTTTCCTCGAACACGATGTCGAGCCCGAAGACGTCGGTGTAGAAGGCGACGAAGCGGTCGAGATCGGCCGTCATCACGGCGACGTGGTTGAGGCCCGTGAGCAGGGTCATGAGTGTTGTCCCTTCGAGGAGGTCGGGGCCGACCGGCGGCCGGCGGCTGGTCGCCGGCCTGCGGGTCGGGCGGCGGCCGTGAGGAGCAGCTGGATGGCCAGAGCGGAGGCTTCCGCCGCCTCGGCACCATCGAGATCCCAGTAGTCCCGCATCGTCTGCCACGCCGCCGCGCTCGTGAGGAGCTGGACCACCGCCGCCAGGCGAGCAGCCGTGGTCGGGTCCGCAGCGGGGACGTGATGCGCGACGAGGTCGAGGGCGGCTTGTCGGCGTTGTTCGTTGTCGGCCAGGCGGGCGGGTAGACCCTCCCGTGACGTGAGCAGCTCGCGAATCACCGGCGCGACCTCGTCGAACACCGGGAACGTGCGTCGCACGAGATCGGCCGCTTCCGCCATGGTGGTGGGGCGTCGGGCGCCGGCGGCGGCACGCTGGTTGACCCAGTCGAACACGGCGCTCATCAGGGCTTGCCGGGTGGGGAAGTGGCGGTAGACGGTGCGCTCGGGAACGCCGGCCGCCGTGGCGACCTTGGCAAAGGTGAGGTCGTCTCCTCGGGCGAGCACGTCGGCCACGCCCTGCAGGACGCGGTCACGCACGAGCGCAGTCCGCGCCTCTTGCAGTGATACCGCCGTCATGGCAGTAGAACTGCCACAACGGAGGGGGAACTGTCAAGCGGACGCGCCGTCCTCGGCCCGGTAGTCCATCCACCAGACGTTCGGTGGCGCCAGCCGACCGAGCAGCTGGCGGCCGGCGAGCTCGAAGTTGTTCTCCTGGGTGCAGATGTGCTGCACGGCCGTGCGCACGTCGCGCAGGCAGCGGTCGAGGGGGCTACGCGCGTAGACGCTGGTGGCACCGGCTGCCGTGTAGAGCAGCTCGACGGCCTGCCCGGCGCTGTGGGCCGCATGCGTGGCCGCTAGCCACAGCTCGCCACGGTCGCGCATCGTCGGTGCGCGCCCCGCCTGCACTCGCTCCCAGACGTCGGCGAGGGTGTGGGTCAGATACGCACGTCCCGACGCCACGAGGGCCTGGGCTCGTCCCAGGGTGGCTTGAGGAACGGCATGCTCGGCCAGCACCGACGTCGACAGCACCGGCTTCTTGACCTCGGCCAGCGTGACGAACTCGTCGATGGCGTGGGCGATGCCCAGCGGCACGGCGCCGATGAACGTGGCGAACATCGCAATCGGCGGCATGCGGTAGAGCGGCGTCTCGACGGTCGGCGGCTCCTGGAACCACAACGTGTTCGACGCCGGCACGAACACGTCGTGCACTGCGTAGTCGTGGCTGGCCGTACCCCGTAGGCCGGTCGATTCCCAGGTGTCGATGATCTCGGTGTCGGCGGCGGGGAAGAACACTTCTCGGAATGTGGGAGCGCCCGTCGGGGCCAGGATGGGCGCCCCGTCCTGCATCACCATGCAGCCCCCGGTGAACCAGTTGGCGTGCGTCGAGCCGCTGCCGAGCGGCCACCGGCCGCTGACGCGATAGCCACCGTCCACGATGTGCGCCACGCCGTCGGGCCGGAAGGCGCCGGCGGAGATCGTCGCGGGGTCGCCGTAGATCGTGCGGGCGCCGTCGGGCGGCAGCATCCCTCCGAACGTGGCGTAGCAGCCGCCGATCATCACGCACCAGCCCACCGACCCCTCGGCGTACGAGGCCGCCTCGACGAGATGCCAGAACGTGAGGGGGTCGAGCTCGCCGCCGCCGATCGCCGCAGGCGCGAGGAGGTGGAACACACGCGCCTTGCGCAGCGCCTCCACCACGCTGGCCGGCAAGCGGCGGGTGGTGTCGACGTCGGTACAGCCGGCCCGGATCATGGGCACGAGCGCGGTGACGGCGCGTACGGGATCGTCAAGGGTGATGGCCATCGGGAGCTCCTCGGGTCGTCGCTGTGACGTTCTTCGTAGCCCGGCCCGGCGCTGGTTCTCCTTGAATTGATTCGGGGCGGCGGGTGCGGTCAGGTGCCCCTTGATCCCTCGACCGGCACCGGACGCCAGCGCCACCTCTCCCAATCTCGCCTTGACAGCTGGGCGAACATGTGTTCGACTATACGCATGGCCACGGAGGCGCCGCGATGGGCAGAGATCATGGAGGTCGAGGGGCGGCTCGCGACCCTGACGGGGGTTATCGCCGCCGCTACCGCCGAGCAGGTGGAGCTGATCGCCGGGGCACTGCGGTCCGAGGCATGGCACGGCGCCGGCATCGTGTCGCCCGAGCAGTGGATGGGGTTGCGCTGCAGTGTGTCACCGGGGCACGCCCGCCGGCTGGTGGCGGCGGCGCGGGGCCTGGTCGACCTGCCCCTGGTGCAAGCCGCCTTCGCGGCGGGTGAGCTCAGCGAGGATCACGTGGCCGAGATCGTGCGCGCCGGCACCACGGCCGTGCACGATGACCAGGCCGTCGACCTGGGCCGTCAGGCCACGGTGACCCAGCTGCGCAAGGG